>NZ_KB912896.1 GCF_000383875.1 Caldibacillus debilis DSM 16016
ATAATTAAGTTCGCAAAAAGTGAAAAAAGGAAAAGCCATCGGTCACTCCGAATTGGCAAGTGTCCAGCAAACCAAAAGGAGTTGAAACCGATGGCTTACCAGAATTCTACCTTATCTCTCGAACAAATGCTATTGAAATTTATGTCGGAACAGGATCCCATGCTCTCTGGCTCTGTGAGCAAATGATGGAAGCTGAAGTGATTCAGGCACAGAAATCGGAACGGACGGATACACGGACCGGCTATCGTTTACGTCGCTTTGACACTCGGATGGGCACCATGTATCCCTTTGTTCCCAAACTGCGCAAAGACGGTTATATGCCTTTTTTTTGCGTCATCAGTGCCTTCAAACGGATGTATGCGATTTATCAATGTATTGTTGCATTTTAATATTGCAAGTTAAGGTTAAAATATTCATAAATTAACCATTGAGATCCAAGGAAATCTTTTCTAAAATTAAATTAAAATGAGTATGAAAAGATTTCCAATTTCATATTTTTTACTTTTCGTCGAGGGGGTGTGTCAGGGAGTTATGATGAAGGTCATCTATGAATTGGGGAGGAAATCTCTTGAGGAAAATGAAGACGCCTATTTGCAAACGCTTACACTCCCGCCGCCAGACAAAAAGACACTAAAATACGGGGTAATTCTTGATTTTCAAAATTCCGATTCCTCTATTCATTTTATATTGTAAGAACTGGATGAGCGCCTGTTAAATGAATGGTGTTGGATAGGAAAAGCCGACGGCAGCAACAGCCCGCAATGGTATGGAACCGTTGATAAGCTCGATTATTTATTAAGCCAAACGCTTACCAACCTTTTGGAAAAGTGGGATCAAAATGACGACTTTTATCTTTTGTTAAAGGAGGAGAAAACATGAATGTGGCAATTTTTACAGTTGGTTCAAATCCTTTGCCGATTTATGTGGTAGCAAAATATTTACTAGATAATAGCAGGGGGGATGTGGAAAACCTGCCAGTCCCGGATGAGATGGTTTTTGTTTTTTCTAAAAATACAGAGGAATATTATAAAAAGCTACGCTTAAAATTAAGAAATCTTGCAGGTAGTAATAATTTACTCGACATAAATTTGGGGGACAAAGAAAGGGATCGGGAAATAGTTCAAAATGCGGTTAAATTTAATCTTGAAAATTTAATAAGCGGTAAAGAGCATATAAATTCTATCCACCTGCATTATTCCGGCGGGACAAAACCGATGTCGGTTTTTAGTTATGTAGCTGTTGAGGAATTCGGAAAGAAACATGGCATCAAAACGATATATAGCGATTTAGATCCTGAACAGTCATTTATACGGATAGGAAACGAAACTTATCCTATTGGAAGGGATTTAAGAGACTGTATTAAGTTGAATATAAATGAAATCTTTGAACTTCATAATATGGAAATTAAATATTCCGGAAGCCAAACATACACCTTTCCAAACTTTAATATCAAAGATTTTTCTTCAAATGCAATTAGATCTTTTAACACCTTAAGAAGTAAAAACGAGCCAAACTGGAAACTTAATATCAATAAAATGAAAAATAAAATTGAAAATTATTATGAAACTAAACATAAACCTAATTTACCGAAGAATGAAATTGAAAAATTCAGTGAAGATTTCAATATTGTCCAACAAGAATTTGGAAAAAAATTAATGCCTGTTAAGTGGCAGGACGTGGCTTCAAATCCAAAATTGTTTACAGATTTCGTTGAATTTTTCCATGGGAAATGGTTAGAAGACTATATATTGGATGCCCTTTTAAGTTTGCAACAAAAACTAAAAATTGATGAAATTAAAAAATCTGTGAAAGCAATGTATAAAAGAAGGCCATGTGAAATTGACGTGATTGCCATGCGGGGATATCAAATGCATTATTTTACCTGCACCACATCGAAAGATATAAAAAAAGTCAAGGGCAAAGCTTTTGAGGCCTTGTATCGGGCCGAGCAATTAGGAGGAAGCCATGCCCGGGTAATCGTCGTTTCCTTATTGCCAAGTATTCAAAATCCTAGAGAGTTTGACCACTGCATCGAAAATCTCGAAAAGGACTTGTCATCCTTCGAGGCACAAATCGAAAAAAAGGTAAAATTAATCGGAAGCAATGTCTTAGAAGATCCGGCCCTTTTATCAAAAGAAATAGAAAACATCTTTTTAAGCTAAAATGGTGAATCATCTATTGAAAGGGGTAACAGCTCTTGTTTGTTTTGTCCATGTTCGATGTGACTGATATCCAACGATATATTTTTCAATCCAATCGTTTAAAGGAAATCATCGGTGCTTCAACCCTTGTTGATAAAGCACTGTCCACGTTTTTGATTGAAGCTATTAAAAGTTCGGTTCACGGAGCATATAAAGTGGAGTGGGAAAGCTATGAACATTTCGATTTTCTGAACAATGTGGATTTGGAGGCTGAACTCATTTACACGGGAGGCGGGAACGCACTGGTAGCTTTTAGAAGCAAAGAGGTTGCCAAAAGAGTCACAAAGAGACTTTCCCAATTGTTAATTGAAAACGCTCCTTCCCTTCATTTCACGGTTGTTCATCATACGGTGGAAGGAAATGATTTTAACGAAGACAGAAAAAAGATCATGACCGATTTGCAAAAAAAGAAATATGAAACTCCTTACAAAAATAAAATGGGCGGTTTTTCCATCACACAACTGAGCGACGTTTCCCAACTGCCGATCACATGTATTATCGACGAAACTCCTTACTCATCCGAAAGTCTCGCCAAAATGAAAATGGCTTCAGAAAAAAAACAGCCTTATTCATTAGACGAAAGATTTGCAATTCCCGCGGAGTTTGACCATCTTGGAAGAAACGAGGGTGAAAGTTACATCGGGGTTGTGCATATTGACGGAAATGAATTTGGAAAAAGAATAAAATCGGTTCTCAGCAGGGAAATGAATTATGCGAACGCTGTCCAAAAAATAAGGATATTATCAAAAGAAATCGATCGTATTTATAAAAGCGCTTTTCAAAAAGTGATTAATCTATTAATAGCTTCAGAGAAAAAGGGAAAAATTGGAAACATCAAACTGAAAAAAGCGGATAACGAAGAACGGGAATATTATTATTTACCGATTAGAGACATTGTTATTAATGGTGACGATGTAACTTTCGTTTGCGATGGCAGACTGGCGTTATTTCTCAGCTATTTCTTTTTGAAAACGATTAATATGGAAAAATTGGAAGGAGAACCGATTTCAGCCTGTGCGGGTATTGCCATAGTTAAAGCCCATTTTCCATTTTATCGTGCTTATCAAATTGCAGAACAATGCTGCCAATCCGCAAAAAAGAAAGCCAAATCGAAAGAATATGATGAAGTCTTAAGTTGGCTTGACTTTCACGTCGTTTCTACAGGGATTACAGGGGATTTGGAAACCACGAGAAGAAAACATTACCAAGTTGCTGAAGCCGATTCAAACTATCATTTGCTTTGGCGCCCATGGCTAGTATCTGATACAGACAGATACAGCGGTGATGCTCATAACTTTCAACATTTTATACAAATCTATCAAGAATTTACATCTGGAGAATCCAAGTGGCCAAGGAATAAATTAAAACAATTGGAACTTGCTTTATCCAAAGGAAATTTGGAAACATCGCTATTTCTGAGTGAGATGGAAAGCAGGGGGCTCCAACTCCCAAAATTTTTACCAAAACTTACAACAAATGGTTTCACAATTGAAAACCAAACGCCTTATTATGACGTATTAGAAATGTCGGATTTTTTTCAAATATTGGAGGAGGTTTAAACTGAAGGCCAATGAGGATAAAATTGGAACTTTTGTCTGACTTATGTACTGCTTCAGGAGAAGGATTGCCAGGCATTTTTGATAATGATGTCTCTTACGATAAATTTGGTATCCCATTTATTCCGGCAAAACGTATAAAAGGATGTCTGAAGGAAGCCGCTTTAGAAATAAGAGATGTGGATGATTCATTCGATCAAACCGCATTTGATAAGTTGTTCGGTTTGCCGGGTGGAGAAGAAGGCGCATTAAAAATTGGAAACGGCTACATCCCCAATTACGAAGAAATAGTGAAGGAACTCGAAGAACTTTCGAGAGATAATACTTACGGACCATACCTTAATCCGGTCAATATCCAGTCGTATTTCACCACATATCGGGCGATGACGAGCATTGATCCGGAAAGTCAAACGGCAAAAGATCATACCTTGCGGACCGTCCGTTTAATCCGTTCAGGAAATGTTTTCTTTTTCGATGTGGAATTATCTGAACGGGACAGCCGCTGTGTAAATTTGTTGAAGAAATGTTGTAAAGTTCTGCGTAATATTGGATTAAACCGCACAAGAGGCTGGGGGGAAGTAAAATGTTCCCTCGAGATCAAGAACGAAGATAAAGTTGCAATTCAGGAAACAAATGATTCCAAAATAAGGATACAACTGGAAAGAGAGTTTTTAAAAGAAGAATCTTTGAGATTAACCTATTCATTAAAATTACGTACGCCCTTATTCGTCTCTAATCGGGTTGATATCTCATCCCGGAGTGATACCTATATTTCTGGAAGCCAAATTCTTGGATTCTTCGCTTCCGAATATCTTAAGAAAACGTCGACATCAGAAAAAGCCCATAAAGATCCTGTATTCCGCAAATTATTTTTAAGTAATCAAGTAAAATTTATGAATGCTTATCCTGTGGATGAAGAAAATTATCGTTGTATGCCGATCCCCCTTACTTTTGTAAAAACGAAGGATAAAGAAGATCAAGAAGATGAATATTTGGATCTTGCCAATGATAAGACGTATCAAAAAGTATTGGAAGAAGAAGTACAAACGTCTAAGATAAACGGATATTTCAAGGTGTACAACGATGGAAGCTTTCCTTTGGTCCGTGTGGAGAAAGAAATTCAATACCATCATCGAAGACCCGAGGACCGTACAATTGGCCATGCCCAAAGAGGAAATGGACAGTATTTTCAAATGGAAGCCATTCGGGAAGGTCAAACATTCAAAGGATATATCATTGGTGATTTCGAGAGCTTGTCTTTATTGAAAAATCTGGCCGTAGCAAACAGGATCGTCAGACTTGGAAGATCAAAAACAGCTCAATACGCCGAAGCCGAGTTTTCCATTGAAAATATAGAACCGTTAAAGAAGCAGGAACCTTTTGATGAAGATTTTATTGAAAAGGGAGATCAAGTAGCCATATATTTCATATCTCCTATGATTCTATTTGATGAAACATCGGGGGCAGTGAAAACGGATCCCCATTTGTTTGCCGATTTATTGGCGAGTAAGTTTCCGGGCTTTGTCTATGAAAGAAGTTTTGTTCGCCTGACCAAAGTTTCCGGTTTTCATCGTAAATGGGGATTGCCGAAGCCTCAACTGGACGCTTTCGATGCGGGAACCGTCATCGTATTAAAATATGAGGGCACAGAAAGCATTCCAGCAACTGACCTAACGCTTCAGAATTATGGTTTGAGGCAGAATGAGGGGTTCGGGGAAATTTTTGTAAAAATCGGGGGTTTTAATTCTATTCCGCCAAGAGAATCAACAATTAAAAATATCCGTTCCAGTAAACCAAATTTTACAAACGGCATATTAACTTATATTAAAACCGAACAGCTTCGATACATTATTCAAAATCGTGCCATTTCAACCTTAAAAGAACTTCCTGTCCTATATGAGTTGAATAACTCTAAATTATATAAACTGACTGATTTCCTGGAAAATGCTTTGAATAAAGATGATTTCTTAACGAAAGCGAAAGATTTATTAAACAAAAAAAATGTCGACCGAATCGATACAAAATTGATGGATTTTTTGCTTGATAGCGATAAATATTATCTTGAATATAAATCGGATGAACTATGGAGAAAAGTGGAAAAGATAGAAACGGAAAATTGGGACCTATGTTTAGAACAGCTGGATTTTGAACTTTACAAACTTTTTCTCCTTACCATTTTTCAACATATTAAATGGAAGAACAGGCAAGTGGGGTAAGGAAGGGGTGCAGTGATGCAGGAGTCAAAAAGGTCAGATCGTGTTGTTGAAAGAATTTATGTTAAAGGCATTTTAAAATTGAAATCTCCTTGTCTGGTCGGTTCCGGAGAAAACAACAATGCAGATATTGATTTTGTCAGAAAATATGTTTTAGTCGATCAACATGCGGGAATCTCCCATGCTTCTAAGGATGTTTCCATAAATAAGTATGTGACGGTCCCTTATATTCCCGGAACATCATTAGCAGGTGTTTTTCGAAATTATTTGTCGGAGGAAGGACGAGAAAACAAACTTGTTGAACATATGTTCGGCAAAAAAATTAAGGGATTGAATTCATCAGATGCTACCATCAGCAAATTATATGTTTATGATGCAGACATGATTGATCAGAAACAAAATCCCACTTTCATTCGGGATGGCGTCAAGTTGGATCCTGATACGAAAACTTCCGTTGATAAGGGAAAATACGATTATGAAATCGTTTCGGAGAATACCGAGTTTTCTCTCCGCCTTGAATTGGTTTTGAGGGAATGTGATCCAATCGAGCATATGGAAAAAATACTGTACCATTTGTTAAAGGCTTTACAAGATCAGAAAATTTTTATCGGGGCAAAAAAACAAAGAGGCTTCGGAAGAATTGAGTTGCAGGACGTAAAAATATTGCGGCTTGATTTTCGAGATCCCGCTAGAAAAAGGGAATTTTTGGATGAATGGATTAAATTTGACTGGAAGTCTTTTAAAGGGAATACCGAGCTGGAACAGTTAAATCATCAAAATGTATCAATTGATGCTCCTAAGAAAAAGGTTATTAAAGTAAAAGTTCCATTAAAAAATGAATATTCTTTGATGATCCGAGACTACAGAAACGTTTATAAAGATAATGCTTCAGGTAAAAAAAATAGTCAGGATTATATGCAATTATGTTCCAATGGGATGCCTGTCATTCCGGGAACTTCATGGGCAGGGGCAATCCGCGCAAGGATGAGGTGCATTTTGAAAGACTTGTACCGATCGGCCGGGTTGGATGAAGAGAGCAGCATTACAAAATCAGAAGAAAAAATCAATGACTTTTTTGGATTTGTGGATGAAAGCAAAAATATCGCAAAGACTTCAAAAATTCGCTTTTATGAATCAAAGCTTGATGGCGGAACAATGATTATGCAAAACCGGATAAAAATTGATCGATATACAGGCGGTACGGTCCGTGGGGCATTATTTAACGAATTGCCTGTTTATCATGGGCATACGGATTTGGTGATGGAAATAGAAGCGGATGAAAATGAAGTAGAGCCTGACTTGGGATTATTGTTATTGGCATTAAAAGATTTAATGAACGGCTATCTCAGTATTGGTGGAGAAACGAACATAGGAAAGGGAATTTTCTCCGGTCATACGGTTTTTCTGGAAAAAGAAGGAATAGAGGTTGAGGTCGACAAGGAAAGGGAGAATAAATACCTTCAAGCATTATATGCATTGATTTGTAATTCCTAGTTCAAAGGAGTGGTCGCATGCCGGTTCGACAAATTACTTCTTCCTTCCAAAAGGTAAGTTTCGCTCCGGGAGAATTAAAGAAAAGAATCCAAGAATTCTTTAAAGATGAGAAGGGATTTCTTTTAGCCTGGTTGGACTATGAAGTGAAAGTGGGATTCGTCTACCATGGTGAAATGATATTATATGATCATCCGATAGAAGAAGAATATCTTCAGGAAATACGGGTATTTAATGAACATCGGGAGCTTCATGTCCGGAGATGGGGAAATCAATTTTCAGGCAGATTGATCGTGGATGACAAAGATGGGGAACGTATTGATATTTTCGATGAAATACACTACATATGGGGAAAAGTCGTGGGAGTAGAAAACGGATGGCTCAAAGTTTCTGAGAAGAACCGTGGTTTTCAAATTCACATTCCTTTTTTATCGCAGCAGGACATCCCGGAAAAAATTTGTTATAAAGTCAGAAATTATTTAAAAGAAGACAAAGATGGACAGTTGTTCTTTGATGATGCCCGTATATGCGGTTTTTGTAAACCGGATTCGACCTTCTTTACATTGGGGTGAAAAGAATGGAAAAAAATTATGGTAAAAAATCGAATTACAATAGAAATCAAAGTCGCAAAAACTTTAATACGAGACAAAATAAACTTTCTAATAATAAATGGATTGAGACAGACGAAACCTTCGTCAATCCTTATAATTTTGTTTCTCTAGGAGGCAAATGTCAGCGTTATGATTTTTCGGCTTTGCGAAGAAAATCGGAATTACTTACTGGAGTCATTCATTGTTCAATAGAAACCAAAACGCCTGTATTTATCCCTAATACAACAGAAGAGAATGCCTTTGACCATAATTCTGGAAGAACTTTAGATTTTTACTCTTATAATACGATCACCGGAAACACTTTAAATAGTCCGGAAAAACCAGTCATTCCCGCGAGCGAAATTCGTGGCGCGGTTCGTTCCGCCTATGAGGCAGTAACAGATTCTTGTTTATCGACCGTCGACGGGGGTCAGCCCCTGTACAAAAGAATCACGATCCCCGGCTGTCCGGGTATTATAAAGAAAGATGCAAAGGGTTATTATATACAAAAAGCAACCCGATATAAAGTGGAAAAAGAAAAGGTAGAAAACTTTAGGGAAGGTCAATTGGTCTATTTTGGAAAAATCAATAGATGGAAAGTCGCGGAAGATGTATTGCCCGATTACAAACAGGGATATAAAAAAGGTTTTTTTCATAGGGGAGAATATTTTGAAAAGAAAAAATACGAGTCCGTATTTGAAGAAAAAAAAGAAATAATTAGATTGCCAGAAAATTTTAATCCAAAAGAACATCTGCAAAAATTACTCAACCTGTATGACAAAGAAACGAAAATTAATAAGACAGAAGAACACAGCGGTTACAAGCATTACAATCTAAATAATAAGGTATTACTTGTTTATTACTATGAAGTTGATGGGAAATTTTACTACTTATCTCCCGCCTGTATTTCAAAAATCGTATTTCATCATTCAATCAACGAGATTCTTGAGCAACAGGGCGGGTACAACCCCTGCACTGATATTCATTTCTTGTGTCCTGCTTGTGCCTTATTTGGCATGGTAGGCGAAAAAAATGCTTTAGGATCGCGCCTCCGTTTCACTGATGCCCTTGTGGCATCCGATCTTGATCCGGAAGAATATTATCTTCCTCCCAAGGTCTTGACTGAATTGTCCGCACCAAAACTTTCCGCAACAGAATTTTATTTGGAAGATCCGGGGAAAGATATTTGGAATTATGATTTTGCCGGTAACTGGGATGGAAAAAAATTGATTATAGATAGGAACTATCAACCTAAAATTCGGGGGAGAAAATTTTATTGGCATTCGAATAAAGAGCCTATTTGGCAAAATTATACCGGTTATAAGGATGAGAAATTAAACAATCTAAATTGTGCTATTCGCCCGTTAAAAAAAGGCATCCGGTTTACCTTCCGCATATATTTTGAACAGATCACAGAAGAGGAATTGAAACGCCTTCTTTGGACTTTATCGATCGGCGGTAATGAAAGCAGCCATTGCCATAAGATTGGCATGGGAAAACCGATAGGACTCGGTAGCATAAAAATTAAAATTGATCGGGTGACAATCAGGAAAATACAACTGAGCGAGGGAACCATTCAATATAAGGAAGAAGAAAGGGCATTTTCCCTGAAAGAATTGGAAGAAACGATTGACCTAAATTCGAAACATGTAAGAGAATTTTTGAAAATAACGGATTTTAACCATTCCAATATGAATATCAGTTATCCAATAGGCAAAAACATAAAAGAACAAAAAGAAGCCGGACATATTTGGTTTACAGGAAACAGGAACATCGCATCTAAGGGAAAACCAAAAATCCATAAAAGTTTACCTCATATATTGGAAGAAGATTTAAATTTAAATATTATAGAATTCAAAGAATATATTTAACTTACAATCTAAAGTCATACAATTTATCCCTTTGAAAGGATTCTGTAACCCGCCTGGGTTAATGCCAGGCGGTTTTGAACGTTTTGAGTAATTTTTTAATCCTAATAAGTATGTGTAATGGCGCTGGATCAGGTGAGAAGGAACGAATAGGACGCATGGAGTGAGTATGACCGGAAGAAATGCAAACGTATAAGGCGGATCTTTTACAAAAAAAGGAGGAACGAAATTCAAAGGAACGCTGGTATTTAAACCGATACTTCTGGCAGTCGGAGTCACTGAAGAACGCCTATGAACTGAAAGAGGCCTTTTGCTGTTGGCTGTAACGGGCGGAAGAAAACGGGGCGGAAGGCTCCTTTAAACCAAGGAAGAATTGTATGAGTTTTATAAACGCGGAGAACAGGTAAGAATAGAAGCATTCTAACGCTGGGTCGAGACTTCTCAGAATTGGGAATTGAAGATCCTGAACAATTTTTATCGAAAGAATGGCTTTTTGGAAGGGATTGACAACCCTGAAAAGGAATCATATTGATTCAGGAACTTCGAACGGACAAGTGCGAGGATACTGCCTACATACAAGTATAAAAAATCGTGGGTCATGTGGGGTAAGTATGCAGGCCACTCCCCTTTGACAAAGGATCGAAAATATCTCACCATAAAGTGTCGTCGACCCCCAATAGTGCACAAAACCCAGGGGATCGACGACAATTGTTATTCTCCTTCCAAATGCAGTGAAATCCCCGAAAATCAAGTGATTTCAAGGTCTTGCTAAAATTTTCCCGTTGGTTTATAATGCTAACTAAAGAATTTAGGAATTTTTTCCAAGCATTGATATAATCAAGATTTTTTGGGGTTTGTACCTTACCTATGAGAGATTGAAATATCGTACAAAGGATGACATCAGCGTCCCCTTCCTGGAAGTTTGTACCTTACCTATGAGAGATTGAAACTGTAATGATAGTTTTCGCTAAATGCAAATAATGTTTGTTTGTACCTTACCTATGAGAGATTGAAACGCCGCTTCTGCGTTACCAAACCCAGGTTCTCCTTCTGGTTTGTACCTTACCTATGAGGGATTGAAATGCCGATACTTTAAAGATACGGCGATGCGTATTTTTGCTGCCCATCTTTGTTCTTGGGCGGGGCTGGCTCCCGGTAACCATGAAAGTGCAGGGAAATGAAAGTCAGGGAAGACGACCAAAGGCAACCAAAAGTAGTTCTTTTGCTTGGATTTAGGAAATCGACAAAGAATGAAGCCGCGTGTACTCCCGACTTTTACAGTTTTAAAGATAAAAACTCCCCAAAAACGGCGCCATCACCGATTTTTTGGGGAGTTCTTCATTTTTTGGTATGTAGATATGAATTCATTCTTTTTTCTTTCATTCCAAGGGCAGGAATATCTTTTTTTGCAAATGACTAGTTACATCTTTTTTCCAGTTTTACAAAGGAAGGAAGTGAAAATTCGCCAATCTTGGATTGGAAAAGTGCCCGTCAGCGGTTCGCCGGCCCGATGTCCGGGTCCGCGGCGCCGTGAAGCGATCCCCGCCTTTTGCGGCGGGATTTTTCAATCAGAAACTGGCAGTCTTGCTTTTCCGTATGATAAGATGAAGTATCAAAGGTTTGGCGGTGAAGAGGATGGAACCGAAATGGCTGGCTTGGGCGAAACAGCTTCAGGCCATCGCCCAGGCGGGATTGGCGTATTCGACGGATGTTTATGATTTGGAAAGATTTGAATGCATCAGAAGGATCAGCGTAGAAATGTTGTCCGAGCAGACAGGCATGGAAATGACAAAAATAAAGGATCTATTTGCCGGGGAAACGGGGTATGCGACCCCAAAAGTGGATATCCGGGCCGTCGTTTTTAAGGAAAATAAAATTTTAATGGTCAGAGAAAAAACGGACGGACGCTGGTCGCTGCCCGGCGGTTGGGCCGACATCGGATACTCGCCGAGGGAAGTGGCCGTGAAAGAGGTGAAGGAAGAAACGGGATATGATGTAAAAGCGGTCAAGCTGTTGGCAGTATTTGACAAAAAATTTCATCCCCATCCGCCATCCCCGTTCCATGTTTATAAAATCTTGATCCAATGCGAAATCGTCGGCGGCGAGCCGACGGAAGGCATCGAAACAAGCGCCGTCGGTTTCTTTGCGGAAGATGAACTGCCGCCATTGTCCGTCTCCCGGATCACGAAATCCCAAATGGAGATAATTTTTAAGTACTTGCACAATCCCCAAGAACCCGTCCATTTTGATTGAACGGCCGAAAGATCGCCTGCCGGCGCCGGAGGCGGCAAGAAGCGGATATCGGGAATTTCCCTTCGCCGCAAAGAATGAGGCGTCGCTGCCTCCTAAAGCGATGAAAACTATTCTACTTTGCGGCGAGGCGCACCTTTTGCGGGCAACAGGATTTGCGATTTTGACGATTCTTTTGGAATTCGGGGAAACCCGCGCCGGAAGTCATTTTACCGATTTGCGATTTTGCTGGTTCATTCGGAATTTGTTTCCGCAGATCATGATGGATCACCGCTTTATAATTCCAATTTTGCCGGTTCATTCGGAATGCGGGCGGAGTCCTCTATTGGCGCCACGATTTTCGCTTAAAAATGTCCTTAACGGAGGGAATGGCGATGGAGTTGGCCATCATCAATACCTTTACCGAACAAGCCTTTCAAGGGAACCCGGCGGCCGTGTGTCTGTTGGATGGGGAAAAAGACGAAGGCTGGATGCAGAAGGTTGCCAAAGAGATCCATATGCCGGTTACCGTTTTTATCCGCCGCCATCAACATGAATTCCGGCTCCGTTGGTTTACCCCTGCGGCCGAAATTCCGATTTGCGGACATGGAACGCTGGCGAGTTCGTTTTTTCTGTGGGAGAACGGGCATGCGGAAAAAGAGAATCCGATTGCCTTCCATACAAAGAGCGGCGTCCTGCGATCAGAGCTTGTGGATGGCTGGGTCCGATTGGCGTTTCCATTCATGCCCCCAGAGCGAACGCCCGCCCCTGATTTGCTGGTGAAGGCCTTAGGGGTTGAGCCGGTATATGTCTGGAAAAGCCCGACGCGGGCCATGGTGGCTCGAATCCGGGTGCTGTGGTTGAGCCGGTATATGTCGGGAAAAGCCGGTTGGACGATTTCACGGAAGTTCCGTCGGAAGAAATGGTAAGAAAGTTGACACCGGATATCGGGCTGATTGAAAAATTGCCCGTCCGCGGCGTGATCGTCACGAGCCGATCCCATACAAAGGATTTTGACTTTATCTCCCGTTTCTTTTCGCCGGCCCAAGGCCTCGCCGAAGATTATGTGACGGGTTCGGCCCATTGCAGTTTGGACCCGTATTGGAAAAACAAGCTGCGTAAAACCGATTTTATCGCCTACCAGGCTTCCGAAAGAGGGGGAATCGTCAAAATTAAAGTTTTGGACGGCAAAGTTTTGCTCTCCGGAAAAGCGGTCACCATTTTTAAGGGCAATTTGAGCGTTTGATCCTTCGGTCGGTTTAACCGCCCATGGGCAGTCGCGGAAAATGTGCCGAGGACGGAGCGGAAAAGGCGGGCACATCCCTTCTTGCCCCGCCTTTCCGTTTTCCTTACAGGGCGCAAATCCAGAGCCCGGCATGGTTCCTCTTCTTGCATATTATAAGCAAAAAACTCATTAACTAATGATAAGCTGCCTGCCGCGTCGCAAGCCGTTTCGCCCCGTCTGGCGGGGGATCCATGGTTTTTGCCCGGCACTCCGGTGCCGGGGTTTAATATTTATCGAAGACGCAGCTCCGTCGTTTGGCAAGGTACGGAATCCAAACCCTGACACAACCCTGTCAAATTTTACGGACGGGTTATATTGACAATAAAGGCGGAGAAAGTATAATGAAACTGTAAACGTTTACGATTTTACCCTTTTACAAAAACGTTTTTGGAAAGGGCTTTCTTCAATGTTCGGCGCCGGAAGAGGACAAAACCGCATTATCCGGGTGCGAAAGGCGTCCCGCGAGGAAAGGGGGAGAACAACTGGGCGAAAAATTTTTGGCGGGTTACTAAAACGTTTTAGCAGGAGGACAGATGGATGCTCGCATACAATCACGGGAAAGGCAGCTTGGAAAACTGGCTGATCACGGAAACCGAATTTTCCCCCGACGCCCTGGGAAAATGCGAATCGATCATGTATCTCGGCAACGGGTACATGGGATTGCGTTCGGCGACGGAGGAGCCGTATTTGCACGAGGTCCGGAATCTTTTTGTGAACGGGACTTTCAACCATTTCGGCGGGGACGAAGTGACGGAACTGCCGAATTTGGCGGATGTGACGAGGATCGACCTCCGGATCGACGGGGAAAGGTTCAGCCTGGAATTCGGCGAAACGAAACATTATCTTCGTCAATTGAATTTGAAAACGGCGGAGCTGACCCGTTCCTTCGATTGGATTTCGCCGAAGGGAAAAACCTTCCGCTTTCGCTTCCGGCGGTTTGTGTCCCTGGACCGTCTGCATCTGATCGGAATGAAAATGGAGATTACGAGCCTCGACAGTCCGGCGGAAATCACGTTCCATTCCGGGATCAACGGCCGGATGACCAACAGCGGCACGCAGCATTTCCATGAGGGCGAAAAAAGGATTTTTGACAAAAGGTATCTGCAGCTCTTGCAAAGGACGACGGAATCCAACATCGATGTGGTCATCAACGCCGCGCACCGGGTGACGGTGAACGGGGAAGAAATCCGGGACCCGGTCATGGCCATCGACCGCCGAATGGTGGGACTTACCTTCCGACTGCAGCTGTCGCCCGGCGACAAGCTCGTCATGGAAAAACTGGCCACCGTTTACACGAGCCGGGACAAGGAATTTGACAAACCGGATTATCAGCTGGCCAAACTTCGCGAAGTTTCCTTGCAGGATTTGAAAGATTGCGTGAAAAAAGGGTATGACGCCCTGTTTCAATCCCATTGCCGGGCCTGGGAGGAAAAGGTTTGGAACAAATATAACTTGAATGTGGACAGCGAAGACGGCTTCGATGTATTGGCGCTGCGGTTCGCCCTCTATCATTTGACGGTCATGACCCCGGCCCATGACGAACGAATGGGCATCGGCGCCAAAGGGTTGAGCGGGGAAGGATACAAGGGCCATTCCTTCTGGGATACGGAAATCTTCATTTTGCCCTTCTTTATCTTCTCCAATCCGGAGGTTGCCCGGTCCCTGTTGAACTACCGTTACCTCGGACTGGCGGGCGCGCGGAAAAAGGCCCGGGAAAACGGGTATGAAGGCGCCATGTACCCGTGGGAAGCGGCATGGCCGGAAGACGGGGAAGTGACGCCGGTATGGGGAGCGGTCGATATCGTCACCGGGGAGCAAACGAAGATTTGGTCCGGTTTTATCGAACAGCATATTTCCGCCGATATCGCCTTTGCCATCTACCAATATTACACCGTCACCGGGGACCGGGAATTCATGGAGCGGTACGGGTACGAAATGGTCTTTGAAACCGCGAAATTTTGGGCGAGCCGGCTGGAATGGAATGAGGAAAAACGGGAGTACCACATCAATGACGTCATCGGCCCCGATGAGTACAAAGAACATGTCAACAACAACGCCTTCACGAACTACATGGCCCATTTCAACATTCAATTGGCGATCACCTATTATGAAAAACTCGAAAAAGAGAATCCAAGCCGGCTGGCGGAGCTGGAAGAACGGCTGGCCTTGCGGAAGGCCTATGAAAAATGGAAATCGGTCATCGGCCGGATCTATTTGCCCCAACCGCGCGAAGATCTGGTCATCCCTCAGGATGACACGTACTTATCCTTAAAGACGATCGATTTGACGAAATATAAACAAAGCAAAAAAGTGGGCACCCTGTTCGAGGACTACAATTTGGAACAGGTCAACAAGATGCAGGTCTCGAAACAAGCCGATGTCCTGATTTTGCTTTACCTGCTGGAGCAATGGGAAAAGAAGTTTTCCCAGGATGTTTTAAAGGCGAACTTCCGTTACTATGAACCGAAAACCTTGCACGATTCTTCTTTAAGTCTGTCCACCCACGCCATTTTGGCAAACGACATCGGAGAGTACGAACTCGCTTATTCCTTATTCCGCCGGGCTGCGGAAATCGATCTCGGCCCCTTTCCCCATTCCTCCGATCACGGGATTCACGCCGCCTCAATCGGAGGCATTTGGCAGGCGGCGGTCGCCGGTTTTGCGGGATTGCGCCTTTCCGGCGGAAAACTGCGCATCTCTCCCCGGCTGCCGAAGCATTGGCGGCGGATGGAATTCTCCATCTATTGGAAAGGCCAGCCGGTAACGGTCAGCATCGATCATTCGGCATTAATCGTAAAGGCGGAAAGGAACGAGCCGTTCGAATTGGAGGTCTACGGAAAAACCTACACGTGCAAGGATCAATTGACTATCCATATCGATCCAAAAAATTAAAGGGGGAACTATTTATGAAGAAAACCATTGGTCTATTGATGGCATTGCTTCTCCTCGCCGGGGTATTGTCGGCCTGCGGTTCCAAAGAAAGTTCCGGGGACAAAAAGAGCGGGGACGGGGACAAAAAACAAACGATTTCCCTGGCCGTCTGGGGATCTTCTCCCGCTGAAACGGAAGGGCTGGAAAAAACCGTCGCCAGCTTTGAAAAGAAAACCGGGATTGACGTCAACATCGAAGTGATTACCGACAACTTCCAAGACGCCATCACCGCCCGTTTTGCCGCCAAAAATCCGCCGGATGTATTCTATCTGGAAGCCTTCGTCGCTCCGAAATTCATCGACAGCGGCGTGCTCCTGGACATCTCCGGCGAGATCGAAAACCAGGACGACTTCTATCAACCGCTGTTGAACGCCTTTAAGGACAAAGACGGAAAATTGTACGCCGTGCCGAAAGATTATTCCACCCTGGCCACTTACGTGAACACGGATCTTTTGGAAAAAGCGGGGTATTCCATTGAAGATGTCCCCTCCGACTGGGAAGGGCTCGTCCAATTCGCCAAGGAATTGCAGCCGAAATTGGACGAAGGGGTCGCGGCCATGATCTTCGACAAGTCGATGGCCAGACATTTGAGCGCCATGCTGGCCACGGGTCTGAATCCGGTCACGGAAGACGGGAAGGCGGATTTTACGTCCAGCGAAAAAACATTGGAATATTTCCAATCTTTGGTTGACGGACAAGACGGCGGCTATATCCTCAATCCGCAAATGGACATGGGCATGGACTCCGCCGGGGCCGCCTTCGGTTCCAACAAGGCGGTGATCATGATTGAAGGGAACTGGGTGCTGAGCGCTTTGAAAAACGAATATCCGGATGTCCACTATAAAATCCTGCCGTCCCCGACGGTAAACGGCAAAAAACAAACGATGATCTTTACCGTCGGCTACGCGATCGCCAAAGATTCCAAACATAAAGACGCGGCGATCGAATTCGTCAAATACATGACCGGCGAAGGGCAACAGCAATGGAGCGAGCTTTCCGGCACCTTCCCGACCCGCCAATCCGTCGCCGAGGCGATGAAGTTGGCGGAAAATGAAGAATTGAAGGCCCATATTGAAGGTGCCAGCTACGGGACCCCGTGGACATCGGGAATTTACCTGCCCGTCATCTCCGCCGCCTTCGACAACCATTTCCAAGCCGCCTTAAACGGAGACGTGTCCTTAAAAGATGCGATGAAGGCCGCGGAAGACGAAGCCAATGCGGAAATCGAAAGGCAGCAATAACCGGCTGAAGATTTCCGGAAGGTTCAAGCGTGCAAGTTGGATGGGGATTGGTAATTTGCTTTTGATGTTGATTTCCGGGAAGTTAATCCGGCAAGCGAGCTGCAGCTTCCAAAGGTTGTGAAACGCCCGGCCGGCCGCGGTTTCGGGGGCTGACGTTAAACGATCCCTCCGCAGCTCCCGGGGCTGTGCGGACGGCGGCCGGGCCGGATTCAAGGGGCTGTTTCTGGGACAGCCCCGTTTTTTAAAATCGATCCGTTCCTTCGAAGGACGGCATAGCGTAAAGGGGAAACCTCCGTTCCACGGCCGGATGAGGCGGGGGACGGAATCTTTCCTTGGAAAAGAGGTGAAAAGGATCATGGGCAGCAAGTATCGGCAGACGGTGCAAGGGTACTCCTTCCTATTGCCCGCGTTGGCCGTCATTCTCGTTTTTACGCTGATTCCGATCGTTTATGCATTTCTTCTGATGTTTTTTAAAGTGGACCTGTTATCCGGGGAAAAAACGTTCGTGGGGCTGCAAAACTTTGAAAAAATTTTTTCCGATCCGAAGTTTTGGGCGGCTTTTGAAAACACGGCCCGGTACGTGCTGGTCGTCGTTCCCGTGCAAACCGTCATCGCCCTGCTTTTGGCGGTTTTGCTGAACAGCAAAATCCGGTTTGACCGGATCTTTTTATCCGTCATGTTTCTCCCGACGCTTACTTCTTCCTCGGCGATGACCTTGATTTTCATGTGGCTGTTCAACAACAACGGGTTAGTCGTCAATCTCATCCGGGATTTATTCGGGGTGAAGATCCAATTTGTCACGAATCCGGATCTCGCTTTAACCGTCATCATGACCATGAATATTTTTTCCACCGTCCCCCATTTTATGATCGTCTTTTTATCCGGATTGCAGGATATTCCGGCCGCTTTGTACGAAGCCGCGGCCATCGACGGGGCCGGCAAGGTGAAACAGTTCCTGCATGTCACGGTTCCCCAGTTGATGCCGATCACCTTTTACGTCATCACCATGGGGGTCGTCGGCTGCTTCCAGATCTTCGACCAGGCCTTTATTATGTCGAACGGGAGCGGAGGGCCGCAAAACTCGACCTTGACCTTCACCCTGTACATTTACCAGCTGGCCTTCAACAGCAATGACATGGGAAGGGCGACGGCGCTGGCCTTTATCCTCGGGTTCATCATTTTAGCGGTAACTTACATCGTCAATAAATTCCTGAAACCGGACCAAATCAACGGGTGATTCAAATGAAGAAAAATAGGAAAACGCTGAAAGCCATCGTTTATATTTTGTTGACCGGCTACAGCTTGCTGACCCTGTTTCCCTTCGTATGGAGCCTTTCCACTTCCTTCAAGACGACGAGGGAAATCACGGCGGGAGGCACCTTTTTGCCGGAGGATTGGAGCATCCAAGGGTATCAGACGATTTTTTCCTCCCAATTTCCCACTTGGGTGATGAACTCGCTTGTCGTCGGGCTCGCCGTCACCTTTTTGAACCTCGTCTTTAACACGATGGCCGGCTATGCCTTGGCGAGGATTCCTTTTAAAGGGCGCCAATTGATTTTCAGCTTTTTGCTTTTGTTGATCATGATCCCGTCGCAAGTGACGATGATTCCGCTTTATATCATCGTTTCCGACCTCGGACTGGTCAACACCCGCAGCTCCCTGATTTTAACAACCATGATCAACATTACCTACATCTTTATGATGCGGCAGTTTTTCACCAATTTTCCCCGGGAGATCGAAGAGGCGGCCACCGTGGACGGATTGTCGAGGTTCGGCACCTTTTTCCGGATCGTCCTGCCGAACATGAAGGCCGCATTGGCGACGCAGACGGTCTTCATTTTCATGGGCATCTGGAATGAATTCATGAAACCGCTCCTGTTCATCTCCAGCCCGGAAAAATATATGCTTACCCAAGGATTAAACGCCCTTTCCAAACAGTATATGAATGCGACCAAATGGGATGTGATCATGGCCGGCGCCATCATTTCCGTCATTCCCATCCTGATCCTTTACATTCTTTTGAACAAATATTTCATCCGGGCGAACGATCAAACGGCGGGCATCAAATGAAAATTGCCGGACCGGAAGATCAAAGGACCGTGATCCGGAAAGGAAGGGAAGGTTCCGGCGCGCCATTGTCCGGGAGCGGCTAACTCAGGAAGAAATAGGAAAGGTTAAGGGGAGGAGGCCGCGGGGGATTGGCGGCGGTCAAAAAGCTCCAGGGAAATGTACATGGACGATGCGGCGCTGCCCTGGCCGGGAGGACCCGGGTTCATCCGGATGGGAAAGGAAGAATCCCGGACCTTCCGAGGGTTTGTCCGCGAAAAATTGGACTTTTGCGAAGTATTCAATATTTTCCATTTACCGTTTATAATGATTACGATAACGGTAAAAAAGGGAGCAGGATTCAGCCTTGGCAACCATAAAAGATGTGGCGAAGAAAGCAGGCGTGTCCATCGGCGTTGTGTCGCGGGCCTTTAACAATTACCCGGACATCAGCGAAAAAACGAGGCAAAAAATCTTCGAAGTGGCGAAGGAATTGAATTATACGCCGAACGTGGTGGCGAAAAACTTATCGTCCAAAAAGCAAAAGACGATCGGCTTAATCACGTCCGGGTTTATGAACAGCGATGAAAAAAGCAGCAACAATACCCTCGAGGTTTTCAAAGGGATTTATACGGCCGTTGAAGAAAACGAGTATGAATTGGCCATTTATTTGATCGATTCCCGCAAACAGAAGCAAAAAAGCTACGCCAAGTTTTGCCGGGAGCGGAACATCGGCGGCGCCATTTTGCAGGGGATCCGGACGGATGATCCGTATTTCAAGGAATTGATCAACACGAACATCCCCTGCGTGCTGGTGGATATCCGGTTCGACGAGGAACGGGAGCTGATCGGCAGCGTATCCGTCGACAATGTGGCGGCCGCGAAGGAAATCACCATGCGCTTGCTGCGGGGAAACCACCGGAAGATCGCCGTGATGGCGGGGATCAAAGAATCTTATGTCAATGAAGTGCGGCTCAAGGGGGTAAAGGAAGCCTTCGCATCCTTCGGATTGGAGTTGCGGGAGGAGGACATCCTGTACGGGAACTTTACGGAACGGGACGCCTATGAGGAAGCGAAAAAATATTTGCGGCGCCAAAAGCCAACCGCCTTTGTCTGCTTCAGCGATTTGATGGCGATCGGCACGATGCGGGCGATCGAGGAAGCCGGTTTGAAGATCCCCGAGGATGTTTCGGTCACGGGATTCGACGGAATTCCCCTCACGGAATATACCCGGCCGCCCCTCACGACGGTGAAACAAAACTTTTTTGAAATCGGCCGGCAAGCGGCGATCCTGCTGCAGTCGATGATGGAAAAGAAAGAGGTCCAACATCATGTCTTTGCCGACTACAAGATCATCGAGCGGGAAAGCACGAAAAGCATCGAACCGATGGGATAAGGCTGCGGGGAAAGCCTTCGGTTTCGGAATTCGGAGGGGGGCCACCGGGCCCGGGGGAGGAAAAGGGGGGCGGCTGCGCCGCATTGCACCCCCGGCCGTTTTTGTTCTTCCGAAATTCTCATCGGCCGTTTTCCCGCCGCCTTTGCTGTATAGCATAATGCCTAGAAGAGGCGAAAGCGGCGGCATTACCGGCTTTTGCCATTCGACCGTTATCTGCAAGGAGAGGACGTATTTATGACGAAACCGAAATTGTTTATTTTTGATTTGGACGGCGTCATTACCGACACGGCGGAATTTCATTTTTTGGCTTGGAAGCAGCTGGCCGAGGAGCTGGGGATCACCATCGACCGCCGGTTCAATGAAGAGCTGAAGGGAATCAGCCGGATGGAATCCCTGGAGAAAATCCTGGCATTGGATCCGGCATTACAAGGGATGCCTTTGGAAGAAAAGAAAAGGCTGGCGGAAAAAAAGAACGACCATTATAAGGAGCTGATCCGGACGATCACCCCGGACCATATCTTGCCGGGGGTGGAGCCGCTGATCAAGCGAATCAAAGAAGAGGGGATCCTGCTCGCCCTCGGTTCCGCCAGCAAAAACGCCCCGGCCGTCCTTCAGCGGCTCGGGCTGTACGAGGATTTCGACTTTATCGTCGACCCTGCCAAGGTGAAAAAAGGAAAGCCGGATCCGGAAATCTTCACGAGGGCGGCGGACCATTTCCGGGTCCCTTATTCCGCGTGCGTCGGCGTGGAGGACTCGGCGGCGGGGATCGAGGCGATCAACCGGGCCGGCATGTTCTCCGTCGGGGTCGGTGCGGCGGACGTCCTATCCGCCTCCGCTTATATCGTCCCGGATACGAGCCGGCTCGATTTCGACCGGATCGTGGAGAAATTTAACCGGGCGAGGGAAGTTGAACCGAGCCGCTGACCGGGGTGCCTAGGTGAAAATCGGGTCATGGAAAGGGGCCTTTCCGAACGCGGGAAAGGTCCCTTTTTGCGTGGAAAATGGCCGCTGGAGGGGCGAAATTCCCGGCTTTGAAAATCATGGTTTAAAAACGCGGGGAAGGGGGAGATCCGGGGGCCATGAAAGCGCCACATGATCTGCCGCGGGAACCGATGATGCCATCCGCGGCAAACGGCGGTCTCCATCGGGCGGACCTGCGGCCGAGGACAGGGTGCGCCTTTACGGACAATTCGGCCGCATACGGGCAAGAAAAAACGACCGGGCGTTTCCCGAACCCGTAAAGAGGGGGGCGGCCGTTTCAGCACGCGGGCAAAAAAAACAATCGGACGGTGTCACCGTCCGGCTGTTTTCCGTACCTTCGCCCATTAGATTCGGCAGCTGCCGTCGGCGCATTGGCCGCTTCCGTCCGACGCCAGCGGCTGCAATGGCGAACTTTCCTGTTCCTCTTCCCATACTTTTTCAAGCGCCTGGATAAAGACTTCGATCGGCTGCGCGCCGGAAATCGCGTATTTGCGGTTCAGCACGAAGAAGGGCACGCCGCGGACGCCGAGCCGGGCGGCTTCCGCCTCGTCCTTTCTCACTTCATCGCTGTAGCGGCCGCTTTCGAGAACTTGTTTCGCTTCCTCCCGGTCGAGACCGGCATCGCCGGCAAGCCCGATGAGCACATCATGGTCGCTGATCCGCAGGGAATCGGTAAAATAGGCTTGAAACAGCCGGTTTGCCATTTCCGGAAGTTTTCCCTGCGCTTCGGCATATTTGGCGAGGCGGTGGGCGTCAAAGGTATTCGTCGGCTTCATCGTGTCGAAGCGAAACGTCAGCCCGACGGCCGCCGCCTGCCGGCCGACATCGGCATTGAGCTTTTTCGCTTCTTCCACCGAAATGCCGTATTTTTGGGCGATCATTTCGTGAATCGTCAAATCAACCTGTTTTTTCGCGTCGGGATCCAGCTCGAAACTGCGGAATACCACTTCGACTCGATCCTTGTGCGGAAACCGATCAAGGGCGATTTCCAGCCGGCGTTTCCCGATATAGCAAAACGGGCAGACAAAATCGGACCAAACTTCGATTTTCATCGCATATGCACCTCGGTTCATGCTCCCTGTCGCATAAACAACAAGAAGGCGAAATTCCTATTCCCCCTTATTGTAGCGGATCGTTCCGGCGGTATTCAAATAAACGGACTCGGCAAGGGGCAAAGGAAATCCCGCACGACATTCGTTTGGCAATGGAAAACAGCATCGAGCCGCCATGCCGCAACGAATACAACCGAGCCGAAAGGGATTCCCTTTGATGCGGCAACCGAAATCACGGACAAGCCTTTCATCCGGGACAACTACCGGCGGCAAGGGGAAAAGCAGACAAGAACGTTGCTTTCCGAATTTATGCCAAGAAAAAAGCAGGGCAATTGCCCCGCTTTTTTTGAAACCTTCAATTTTTGGGGGAAGTGATTCATAAAAAGTAGCCATCCGGGTCGATCAGGCGGAAATCGGTCATTCCCCACGCTTGCCGCTTCCGTTTCGATTCCGCATCAATCCCCATTTCCCATATGCGCAGATAACAATTTTGAACATCAGGAACGGCCGATATGATTTCGACCCCCGTTCCCTTTCGGGCAGTTCGTATTCCGCTAAAATCGTGGTTGTCCGAAATCTCATCTTCTTTGGTAGAAAGCAGGTGAAGATTTTCCGTTTTAAACAAAGCGCCGTTTTCATTTTGAGACATTCTTGTAAAAATCAATCGATTTTTGCAAATCTTTCCCAAACGATTCTAAGGAGATCGCTGCCGTCATTTGCATCCATCCCGAACAAATCATTTATGTCGTGCGGCTGAAAACCAGTCACTAGCCGCCCCCGCATCTGCATGGACGCACGTCTCCGTTTCCTTGGAACAAGCTTCTTCGTCTGAAGAGGGCATTTCCGGCTTCCCGCTTTCGCATCAAGGCCGCGTCAGCTCGGCAATGTTTTGCATTTCTCATTAACATAGGCCGCTTTTTCACATGGGACATGGAGTTCCCCGTCCGATATTTTGGCCTGTCCTGCTCATTTTTTCCCAGATGGATCATGATTTATATGGCTGACCGATATCCCGAAAAGAATAGACCATAAAAAGAAATAGCCCTGTTAATACGATTCCTGTTCCTCCGATCAAACCGAGCATCCGATTGGGAACCGCTTCTAAAAGGATGCCGGCCGCGAGCATCGATATGCCGATGAGCGTATTGGAAACGGTGGTCAATATGCCGAACACGAAGCCTTGATGCTCCCGGGGCATCTCCTTCATCACGATGGAATCGAAGCATGTGTTGCAAATCCCCGATGCAAAGGAGACGGAAATATATAGAATGCATGCAAGGAGAACCAAAGAGACTTGGCTTAAGATCATGTGAAACAAGCCTTCGAAAAGGAGGGCCGCCAAACCGGCGAATAGAAGATGCCGGTGAAGGCGGCGGGCGATGATGGAACTGAGCATGAGGCCGATTCCGAGGGCGCCATAAAAGAGGCCGACGCCCAGATCACCCAGATGAAATTCCTGAACGGCATAGACGCTGATGAGTACGTTATCGATCCCATTAAAAAGGGGGACGATGAACTCGAACAGAAAGGCGATGGATAGGGGAGCGGATGCCGCCATGAATTTTTTGACGGTTTTCAGCGAATGGAGGATGTCCGATTCCCCCTTTTTCCGTACGGGACGGTTCGGATTTGCGTCCGGAATCGAATAGATGATCGCGGCGGCCAGTAAAAAGGAAAGGCCGTTCAACCAAAAGGTCAGATCCGGTCCGAAGAAAAAGGCGGCCATCCCACCGGAAAATGATCCGGCTATTAAAACCGCGCCAACCATGACCTGTTCCATGCTGTTAATCTTGATGATGTTTTCTTTCTTCACGAGCAAAGGAATGAAAGACTTCCGGGCAGGCGCGTAGATCGCCTCTCCGGCGGCTAAAGCGAATGTGCCCAGATAAACCATCCAAAGGTCGGACCGGTCATCGGCCAGTACAAAAGAGACGGCGAAGGCGATTCTTGACAGGTCGGTGATCATGAGGATTTTCTTTCTTGAAAATCGGTCGGCCAAGAACCCGCCCAAAGGGCCGAATAGGAAAGAGGGAACAACCCGAATGGCCAACGCGAGGCCGACGGCGCGTCCCGAGCCGGTCAACTCCAACAGCAGGGCCAACAGGGCCACTTGACTGAAACGGTCCCCGATCCCGTTCACGATTCCGGCCAAAAATAACTTGAAGTAATTTTTTTCTTGGCGAAAAATCGTCACGAAATCACCTCGTTTGTTTTTTTATAAAAATCTAATTAGACATTTATCTAATTAATATCGCAAAAAAAATTATTTTAATATCCAAAGTTCCGGGGGATTCAATTCATATTTATTGTTTTCCCGGTACATAAAGTGGTTCATGACCAACTCTCTTCTCAATGTCGCATAATCTTCATAAAATTGTTTCAGATACTCGTTGATCTCCCTTTCATCATAGGTAACCCCGGTCTTCAGCCCTTTCACGATATGGGCAAGAACGATGATTTTTTTCTTGCGCTGGGCGGGGATCTGTTTCAATTTGCCGTCAAAGGTAAAGAAATTCTTAATGACCTGATTGCGTTCGTTTTCAGTCGTTTTGAATTCCGCTTGTTCGGAAACCAAATTCAGGATGGCCGTGGCGCTGTGTTCGAGATTTTTGGCGTTCAACGAAAAATAAATCGTATTCTTTTCCCGCCGTTCGTTGATTAATCCGATTTCGCGCAGTTTGGCCATATGATGGGTAATGGTGGGCGGCTTTAAGCCGAGTTTTCCCGCGATCGCCTGACCGTGCAAAGGGCCGTGCCGCAAGAGCGCAATAATGCGAATTCTCGTGGGATCCCCCAGCGTCTTATGAAAATTGACGATCCGGCTTAACTGCATGACAATTCCTCCTAATACGATAATTATCTAATTAGATAATAATCTAATCAGAAGGATAAATCAACCCCGTGATGAAAAGATCTTCGAACGGATCGGCTCGCCCGCCTCCCGTTTTTTAACTTAGAAACCTCTGTTGGCTTTTCCATTAAAAAATTGTCCGGTTCAGCCGGCGTCCAAATTTTCAAATGCTTCCGCAATTTTAACAGCTTGTCATCGAATGATAACAGCCGTTATTTTACGGAAACGCCCGATTCTCAAGATAATGGGGAAAGCCTTCACGAATGCGGCCGCCATGGGGGTTGTCTTCCTTCATCTTGTATGTGTAAAATTTTTCTCGGTACAGGAACTATCCAGTAGGCAAAAAAAGAGAAGGCGTCCTACAATAGAGTTGTCCATCACAACACTTCCCAAAGGAGGCGCCTTCTCTTGGATAAGATTATATCAAAAATTTACGAAATCCTGAAGGATTCCGCGAATCTGATGGAAGCGGAAGAAAATCTGTCGCGGCTTATGCATCGGTTTTTTGCGGATGCCTTGGAAAAAGTTCTTTCCCAACTTAACGAGACGATCAAAAAGCAAAAACAAGGCGAAGGCTGGAAAGTGGAG
>NZ_KB912897.1 GCF_000383875.1 Caldibacillus debilis DSM 16016
AGGGAATTGATTATTCAACAGAAAAAATCCAGGATGCCATCCGGAGTGCGACGATTACGAAAGTGCACTTGGATGGAAAAGAAATCTTTATAAAAAATAAATCTGACGACGTATTTTCCGATATTTTAAAGGCATTTGGGCTAGAAGATATCCCCGCATATGGGGTTAAAGATAAAAGGACGAAAACATATCTACATACCAAAAAATAAAGAACTCCCCAAAAAACGCGATCATGACGCTGTTTTCGGGGAGTTTTTGTTTCTGGAACTGTAAAAGTCGGGTGGAGGGGATTTTTCTTTGGCAAAATGCCAGAACCCGCCTGTGGAATTTTCGTGACGGTTGGGTTTTACCGGAAAAACGACGGCCTGCGGCCGATCCTTCGGCTCCGCGGGCCGTTCGTTTTAAAGCAGAAAAACCTTTTCCGGTTCCGGTTCAGGGATTGATCACCCGTCGGGATTGGTTTATCCAAGACCTCTCGGGGCGCGGCCCCCGCTTTTAAGGCAGGTCCGATAAAATGCCATCAGGTAAAAGGACCGCTTGCCCTGGAAGGGAACCGACAGTTCCTAAAAAGTTTTTTCTCGAATCATCCCCTTCGGACGCGTATGGCCGGATGCGCACGCAGGACCGGCCTGCGGACCGGACCCATGCGGGACAACCCCGCCGGCCCTCTCCGGCCATTGAAAAAGACCGGATATCAACTGCCGTCAATTGTCAAGCAAAAGGAACGCCCCATTTCGGTCTTCGGCGATGCGCTTCACGTATCCCGTCGGACCGGTTGTCAAGGAAACGGAGGGCGACGGCTATTCCACGATCGGATTTTTGTTTTCATCCAAGGTAAATCCTTCCCCGAGGACCTCGTGGACGGAAGTTACCGAAACGAAGGCGTGGGGGTCGACGGACAGGATCAAATTTTTCAGCATGACGATCTCGTTTCTCCCGACGACACAATATAAAACGTTTCGTTTCTGCTTCGAATAGAACCCTTCCCCGCGCAGGACGGTGACGCCCCGGTTCATCTCCTTGACGATCCTTTCCCCGATCTCTTCGTATTTCTCCGAGATGATCATGACCCCCCTGGCGCTGTAGGCCACTTCCTGAATGAAGTCGATGACCCGCGCCCCGACGAATACCGTGATGATGGTATACATCCCTTCCCGGTAGGAAAGGTAGGTAAGGATCGATACGGTTATGACGCAAACGTCGAAGATGAACATCGTCCTGCCCATGGACCAGCCGAAATATTTCTTGGCGATGCGGGCGATGATATCCACGCCGCCCGTCGTCCCCCCGTACCGGAAGATGATGCCGAGGCCCGTCCCAATAAAGGCCCCCGCGAACAGGGCGGCCAGCATCAGGTCATGGCGCAGGGGGATGGGGATTTGGTACCGCTGGAAGACCTCCAAAAAAAGCGAAACGGCCAGGGTGCCGATGATCGTATAAAAAAAGGTGTTTTTCCCGAGAAGTTTCCAGCCGATGATGAATAGGGGGATATTTAATAGAAGATTGACAACGGCGGGATTAAAATGAAATAAAAAATACAAGAGCAGGGTGATCCCGGTGAATCCCCCTTCGGCCAAATTGTTCTGCATATTGAAATGGACGATGCCAAAGGAAAAAATGGCAGCGCCGAGAAAGATGAACAGGATGTTTTTCCATTTCAGCTGAAGCGGCATAGAGAAATCCCTTCCCTGTCTCTTTTTCCTTTACACAATCGAATTCATTATACATAATGGGTATAATGGAGGCAACAGAAAAAGCGCCTGCCGGACCGCCGGCGGCCGGGGCGGACGCCCGTTTACAGAATTTGCCGCAAACGCCGGAAACCGGTCTTGGCAACGGGCCGTCCCCTTATATTAAAATAAAACCAAGGGACATCCGAAGCGAGGAGTGAAGAAATTGCCGGAAAAAACGATGAAGGAACTGCAGCAGGACGTCCATGCCTATATCAGCCAATTCAAGGAGGGCTATTTTTCCCCCCTGGCCATGCTCGCCCGCCTGACGGAAGAACTGGGGGAACTGGCGCGGGAAGTGAACCATTATTACGGGGAAAAGCCGAAAAAAGCGACGGAAAAGGAAAGAACGATCGAAGAGGAATTGGGGGATCTGTTCTTCGTCTTAATCTGTTTTGCGAATTCCTTACATATCGATTTGGAACAAGCCTTGCAGGCGGTGTTGGAAAAATTCCGGACGAGGGATCAAAACCGTTGGACAAGAATCGGAGAAGAAGGGAGGGAGAAACGGGATGGAAGAAACGATTAAAATAACCGTGGCCGGCCCGAGGGGGAAGATGGGGAAGGCCTGCGTCGAGATGGTGGCTTCCACGCCCGGCTTTCAGCTGGTTTCCGTCCTCGACCGGATCAATGACGGAAAGCGGCTGAACGAAATCGATCCCCAATTTTCCCGGCTGCCCGGGGTTCCCGTTTTCACCGAACCCGAAAAATGCCTGGCGGATACGAAGCCGGACGTGTTCATCGACCTGACGCGGCCGGAGGCCGCCTTTTCCCATACGAGAACGGCTTTATCCTTCGGGGTGAGGGCGGTCGTCGGAACGACCGGCTTGACGGATGACCAATTGGCGGAGATCAAGGCCCTGGCCGACCGGAATGCCGTCGGCTGCATCATCGCCCCGAATTTTTCCCTCGGCGCCGTTTTGATGATGAAATTTGCCCGGATGGCGGCCAAATTTTTTCCCGACGTGGAAATCATCGAACTCCACCACGACCAAAAACGGGACGCGCCGAGCGGCACATCCGTCCAAACGGCACGGATGATTCTGGAGGAAAGGGGAGCGAAAAAGCAAGGCCATCCCGAAGAAAAGGAACTGATGGCCGGCGCCCGGGGGGCGCAAATCTCCGGAATCCCCGTCCACAGCGTCCGGCTGCCCGGCCTCATCGCCCATCAGGAGGTCATTTTCGGATCCCGGGGGGAAACCTTGACCATCCGCCATGATTCTTACGACCGGAAAAGCTTCATGCGGGGGATTGAGACGGCGGTCCGCGCCGTGATGGCCCTGGACCGGTACGTTTACGGAATGGAAAATCTTTTACAATAGGAAAAAGGATCGGTGAAGATGAACATTGCCTTGATCGCCCATGACCGGAAAAAGGGGGATTTGGTGCGCTTTGTCACCGCCTACCTGCCGGTTTTCGAAAAACATTCCCTGTTTGCGACCGGGACGACGGGGAAACGGATTCAGGAAGCCACCGGCCTGAAGGTCCACCGGTTCCAGTCGGGGCCGCTGGGCGGCGATCAGGAAATCGGCGCCATGATCGCCAAAAATGAAATGGATCTGGTCATCTTTTTCCGCGACCCGTTAACCGCCCAGCCCCATGAACCGGACATCACCGCATTGATGCGTTTATGCGACGTGTATAACGTCCCGTTGGCGACGAATATGGGGACGGCGGAAGTGCTGATCCGCGGGCTGGCTTCGGGGGCCATGGACTGGCGCCTCCTGCTGCAGGGAAAGCGGCTGGAAGGCCTGCTGGACAAGGAAAAGGGCAACGGAAAGCGGGACGGAACGTAATGGCGGCCGCCGGCTTCGGCCTCCCCGGCGGAAACGCCGGAAGGATTCCTTCTTTTCCTACGGGGAGGCCCGGGTGGGATGGCCGGGAGGCGCTTGCGTCGTTTCCCTTCCCGTCCCGGGAAAGGGAGGAGCGGGGAGTGGATGGAGGGATGGCATCATGGGTTTAAAGATAGGCATCGTCTGTTATCCCTTCGTCGGCGGGTCCGGGATCGTCGCCACGGAACTGGGAAAGATCCTCGCGGAAAGAGGGCATGAGATCCATTTTATTTCTTCCAGCATGCCCTTCCGCCTGCGGAAAATTTATTCCCATATTTTCTATCACCAGGTGGAAGTGAACGCCTATTCGGTGTTCCAATATCCCCCTTACGACATCCAGCTTGCCTGCAAGATCGCGGAGGTGGCAAGCAGGGAAAAACTGGACATCCTCCATGCCCATTATGCCATTCCCCACGCCGTTTGCGCCATCGTCGCCAAATCGATGGCCGACCATGATTTTAAAATCGTGACGACCTTGCACGGGACGGACATTACCGTATTGGGCGCCGATCCGTCCTTGAAGCGGGCGATAAAGATGGGCATTGAAGGTTCGGATTTCGTGACGGCCGTCTCCCGCTCCTTGGCGGAGGAGACGGATGTCTTGATCCGTCCCGAAAAAAACATCGCCGTCGTTTATAATTTTGTCAACGAAAAAATCTTCACCCGGGTCGACGCGAGCCATTTGAAGGATGAATTCGGTATCCGGCCGGAAGAAAAGGTGATCATCCACGTTTCCAATTTCCGGCGGGTGAAGCGGGTTCCCGATGTGGTGAAGGCCTTTTCCCTGATCGCCGAAAAAATCCCGGCGAAATTGCTCCTTGTCGGCGACGGCCCGGAGATGCCCGTCGTCGGCCGCCTGGTGAAGGAGCTGGGCATCGGGGATAAAATCCTGTTTCTGGGGAGACAGGAAAATTTGGAAGAGCTTTATTCCATCAGCGACTTGCAGCTGTTGGCGTCGGAAAAGGAAAGTTTCGGATTGGCGATTTTGGAGGGAATGGCCTGCGGCGTGCCCTGCATCGCCACAAGGATCGGGGGGATCCCCGAAGTCATTGATGACGGCAGGACGGGCTATCTCTGCGAATGCGGGAATGTCGCGGAGATGGCGGAACGGGCGGTCTATCTGTTAACCCATCCGGCGATCCGCGAACAGTTTGTCCAAGCGGGATTGGAAACGGTATCCAACCGGTTCTCTTCGGAGAAGATCGTCAAGGAATATGAGGCCATTTACCTGCAATTGGTGAACGGCGGGCGGTAACAAATCCCGCCGGTCTTTTCCCGGCGGCGGGGGACCGCCGGGGGAAAATCCATATTGCCATCAACGGTGAAAGGATGAAAAGGGCTTGATGAAGCCTCCTTTTAAAAAAGCGGCGAGAGTCATCGAGAAAATTGAACAGGCCGGTTTCGAAGCTTATTTCGTGGGCGGCTCCGTCAGGGATCTGCTCCTGGGCAAAGAAATCAATGATGTGGACATCGCCACAAGCGCGACACCTGAGGAAGTGAAGCGGATTTTTCCCCGCACCGTCGACGTGGGCATTGAGCACGGAACGGTTCTCGTGCTGGAAGGCGGCGAGTCCTATGAAATCACCACCTTCCGCACCGAGGGGGAATATGTGGATTTCCGCCGGCCGAAGGAAGTTTCCTTCGTCCGTTCTTTAACGGAGGATTTAAAACGGCGGGATTTCACGATCAATGCCATCGCCATGACGAAGGAAGGGGAATTTGTCGACCCCTTCGGCGGGAAAGAGGATTTGGAAAAGGGGATCCTCCGGACCGTCGGGAAGCCGGAAGAACGGTTTTCCGAAGATGCGCTGCGGATGCTCCGGGCGGCCCGCTTCGTCAGCCAGCTCGGTTTTGCAGTCGAGGAAAACACCTACCGGGCCTTAAAGGAATCGGCGCCTTTGCTCAAACATATCGCCGTGGAGCGGAAATTGGCGGAATTCACGAAGATCATGACCGGGGATCATGTAAAAAAGGCCTGCGAGGTTCTCGTATCCCGGGATCTCTACCGGTATTTGCCGAACATGGAAGCCTTCCCCGCCCAGTTGCTGAAGGCGGCGGAAATCCTGCGGCCGGGGGCGTTGGACGAGACGGAAGTCTGGGCGCTGTTGTTCCTCGTAATCCGCAAGGAAAACTGCCCCCGTTTTCTGAAGGAATGGCGGCTGCCGACGAAAAAAATCAAGGAGATTTACCGGATTTACGACGCTTTCCACGACCGCCTGAGCAAGGAGTGGGATTTGTACGGCGTTTATACATACGGCCTGGAAACGAGCCTTTCCGCGGAAAAGATCCATTCCCTCTGGAACGGGGAAGAACTGGATAAACAATTGGCGCGCGTCCGGGAATTGTATGAAAAACTTCCGATCAAAAGCCGTAAAGAGTTGCAGGTGAACGGCAACGACCTGCTCCTTTGGAAAAACAAAGGCGGGGGCAAATGGGTGGAGGAGGATTTGCGCAGGATCGAAAAGGCCGTGATTTCCGGGGAAGTGGAAAACGACAAAAGGTCGATAAAGGAGTGGCTCATGCCATGAAATCGCCGGTAAGGCAAAAAATTTTGGACGCGTTCCGCAAAGCCGGCGGCGGGTATCTCTCCGGGGAAAAAATCGCCGGCGAGATCGGCATCAGCCGGACGGCCGTTTGGAAGCACATTGCGGAATTGCGGAAAGAAGGATTTCTAGTCGAGGCCGTTCCGAAAAAGGGCTACCGCCTCCGGGAGACGCCCGGCGAATGGAGCGAAGAGGAAATCTATTGGGGCTTGGAAACGAAACGGATCGGGCGGCCGATCCGCTTTTTCGAAACGGTCGATTCCACCCAGAAGATCGCCCACGAGCTGGCCGCGAACGGGGCGGAGGAAGGGACGATCGTCCTCGCCGATGAACAGACGATGGGCAGGGGAAGGCTTTCCCGGGGATGGCATTCGAAAAAGGGCAAGGGGATCTGGATGAGCCTGATCATCCGCCCCGACATCGCCGTCCAAAAGGCGCCCCAATTCACCCTGCTTGCCGCCGTGGGCGTCGCCGGCGCCATCGAGGATGTGGCCGGCCTTTCTCCGAAGATCAAATGGCCGAACGACCTCCTCATCGAAGGAAAAAAGGTCTGCGGAATCTTGACGGAGATGGTTTCCCAAGAAAACCGGGTTCTCGCCATCATCATCGGCATCGGGATCAATGTGAACCACCGTCCCGGAGACTTTCCCGATGCCCTGAAAGACAAGGCGACGTCCCTCGCCATCCATGCCGGCAAGGAGATCCCCCGCGCCAAGCTGGTTCAAAGCTTCTGCCTCAAATTTGAAAGGCTGTATGACACCTATCTGAAAGCGGGGTTTTTGCCGGTCAAAACCCTGTGGGAAACCTATGCCTGTTCCATCGGCCAAAGGATCGAGGCGCGAATGGTTCAAGGGACGATCCGGGGAAAGGCCCTCGGCATCGACGAGGAAGGGGTCTTGCTCCTCCAAGATGACAGCGGCCGGATTCATCACATCTATTCCGCGGATATCGAAATCGAAAAAGATGTTTAAAAAACTGGCCCGCCATTCCGATTCTTTGTTATACTAGTAGGGAAGGAACTGCACCGAAGGGGCGGTATCCTGACCGGAAACGGAAATATTTTTCATGAAATGGAATTCTGCCTGGAGCCGAAGAGGAAAGGACCGGGACAGAGGGATGAGACATGAAACGGACTTTTCAAAATCCTTCTGTTGCGGAAGGATTTTTTTTATGTTTCATTCCCTCTCCCGACACGAAAAAAGGGGGAATGAATGATGAAACGGACTACCGATTTTTTGCAAATGAAACAAAACGGGGAAAAGATTGCCATGCTCACCGCCTATGATTATCCGTCGGCGAAATTGGCCCGACGGGCCGGCGTCGATCTGATCCTGGTGGGCGATTCCCTCGGAATGGTCGTCCTCGGTTATGATTCGACCGTTCCGGTCACCCTGGACGAGATGATCCACCATACGAAAGCCGTAAAAAGGGGGGCGCCGGACACCTTTGTCGTGACCGATATGCCTTTTGCCACCTATCACGGGGAAAAGGGGGACACGCTGCGGAACGCGGCGCGGATCCTCCAGGAAGGCGGGGCCGATGCGGTCAAGCTGGAGGGCGGCGGAGAAGTGGCGGAACATATCGCCGCGCTGACGAGGGCGGGCATCCCCGTCGTCGCCCATCTCGGCCTGACCCCCCAATCCGTCGGCGTCCTCGGCGGATACAAAGTGCAGGGGAAAACGGCGGCTGAAGCGGAAAGGCTTCTTGCGGAGGCCAAGCGGGTGGAAGAAAAGGGGGCGTTTATGCTCGTTCTGGAGTGCGTCCCGAAACAGCTGGCAAAGCTCGTCCGGGAAGCCTTGACGATCCCGGTCATCGGAATCGGGGCGGGGGCGGAATGCGACGGCCAGGTTCTGGTCTATCACGATCTGATCGGATACGGCGTCGACCGGTATCCGAAATTCGTCAAGCCTTTTGCGGACGTCCAGACGGAGATCGTCAAGGGCATCCGCCAATATGTGGCGGAGGTAAGGGCCGGCAGTTTCCCGGCCGACGAACATTCCTATTCCATGAAGGATGAGGAACTTATCCTTCTTTACGGGGGACATGGCGATGAAAATCGTTAAAAGCGTTGCGGAAATGTCGGAAATCGCCCGGCGGCTGAAGCGGGAAGGGAAAACGGTCGGTTTTGTTCCGACGATGGGCTATTTGCACGAAGGACATCTGGCGTTGATGGAACGGGCGAGGAAAGAAAACGACGTGGCGGTGGCAAGCGTCTTCGTCAACCCTCTCCAGTTCGGCCCGAACGAAGATTACGAAACCTATCCCCGGGACTTTGAACGGGACAAACGGCTGGCCGAAGGGGCTGGGATCGGCTACCTTTTTCACCCGGACGTCAAGGAGATGTATCCCCGGGAACTTTCCGTTTCCGTGAAGGTGGTCAAACGGACGGATGTTTTGTGCGGCCGCTCCCGGCCGGGGCATTTTGACGGGGTGGCGGTCGTCCTCCTGAAACTTTTTTCCATCATCCAGCCGACCCGGGCCTATTTTGGCATGAAGGATGCCCAACAGGCCGCCATCGTGGGCGCGCTGATCGAAGATTTGAACCTCCCCGTGGAACTCGTGCCGGTGGAAACGGTCAGGGAAAAGGACGGCCTGGCCAAGAGTTCCCGGAACGTCCGGCTGACGCCGGAGGAGCGGGAGGAAGCCCCGCATCTTTACCGGTCCCTCCTGCTCGGGAAGAGCCTGGTGGAAAAGGGCGAGAAGGATCCGGAAAAAATCGCCGGTGCGATCAAAGATTATTTGACGGAAAACGTCAGCGGCGAAATCGATTATGTGGAAGTTTTGGCTTATCCGGAACTCGTTCCCCTTCCGGAGATCAGGGGCCGGGTCATCCTGGCCGTGGCCGTGAAATTTTCCAACGCCCGCCTGATCGACAATATCGTCCTTGAAACTGCGGAGTGAAAAAGGGGGTGTCTTGATGCTGCGGGAAATGATGCACGCGAAACTGCACCGGGCGACGGTGACGGAGGCCAATTTGAACTATGTCGGCAGCATCACCATCGACCAAGATTTGCTCGATGCCGTGGGGATGTATCCCCATGAAAAGGTGCAGGTGGTGAACAATTCGAACGGCGCCCGGTTCGAGACCTATATTATTCCCGGCAAGCGGGGAAGCGGCGTGATTTGCCTGAACGGGGCCGCCGCGAGGCTCGTCCAGCCGGGGGACCGGATCATCATCATCGCCTACGCCCTGCTCAATGAAGAGGAGATCAAAAACCATTCCCCGAAAGTCGCCATCCTGGATGAAAACAACCGGATTGAACGGATCATCGCGGAAGAGCCGGCGGGTTTCGCGGTGTAGACCGGGAAGGAAAACTGCCGCAGAGGCCGCAAAACAAAAAAGCCGCCAGCAGCATGAAAAACCCCGGAACAAATAGGAAAACTGCCTCAAAGGCCGCAAACTCCCCTTGGGGCAGTTTTTCTTTTCGGATACGGCCGGTTTTCTTGCGGGAAGTTTATTGCGCAGGTTCAGGTGTTATGTATAAAATAATCAAAGGAGATGTTTGTTACGAATTCGTAACTCTTTTCAGTTTCTATGTTAAACTTTTTTAAGGAGATGTTTCCAAAAAATTTTTGGCCGTCTGTTCCGCTTTCCGGGGAACGGACTTTCCAATGCTTGGGCGAAGGAGGATTTTTTTGAGGGAAGAAAAGGAAAAGATCCAGCGATTGGCGACCGTGAAGGTGAAATATTCCGAAGAAATGTATAAAATCGTCGACCTGTTAAACCGGACGCTGAAGAGGGACGACTACATGTTCGGCCTGGCCCTCGACAAGGAGGATCCTACGAAGGCCATTTTTTCCATTTACAAGACTTGAAATGAAGGGATTCAAATTGAAAAAAGCGCTCTTATACGGTCTTTTCCTCGTTGTCCTTTTCATCCTTGGCCTTGCGGCCTATGTTTATCAATCGGCGTCCAACCCCTTGCGGGCGGAGGAGGAAAGCGCCCTGGAAAGGGCCCTGGCAGAAACCCCCCTGGTCAAGGCGGAGAAGGTCGACTGGTTCCATTATCTGGACCAATATGTGGTCATTAAAGGGAAAAACAGGGATGGGGAAAATATCATCGTTTGGGTTCCGAAAGCGAAAGATAAAGACATCACGGTGAAAAAGGAAAGCGAAGGCTTGACGGAGCGGGAAGCGCTGGCCATGGTCCGGGAAGGGCTGGCCTTGAAAGATGACCAGCGGCCGAAGGAGATCGTCCGGGTGAAGTTGGGAATGATTGAAAACACGCCGGTTTACGAGATCAGCTATATCGACCAAAAAGGGCGGTACAGCTTTTTATACATCGACTTTTATGAAGGGAACTGGTACCGGGTGTACAATTTATGAGCGTTCCCTGCGGTTTGTCGAAACTCGGAACAGCAAGCTTCAATGGATGGAGGTTAAAAGGATGAAGACGACGATCGCGGAAGTGAAACATCATGTCGGACAGGAGGTGACCATCGGGGCCTGGCTGGCCAACAAAAGATCCAGTGGGAAAATATCCTTTTTGCAGCTCCGGGACGGGACCGGGTTCATCCAAGGGGTGGTGGAAAAAAAGAACGTCCCGGAAGAAGTGTTCCAGCTGGCCAAGTCCCTTCCCCAGGAGTCATCCGTATACATAACCGGGACCGTTCATGCCGATGAACGTTCCCCGTACGGCTATGAGCTGGCGGTCACCGACATCCGGGTGATCCATCTGGCGAAGGATTATCCGATCACGCCGAAAAACCACGGGACGGAATTTTTGATGGATCACCGTCACCTGTGGCTCCGGTCGAGACGCCAACATGCCATCATGAAGATTCGGGACGAGATCATTCATGCCACCGTTGAATTTTTCCGCAAGAACGGTTTCGTCAAGGTGGATGCGCCCATTTTGACCGGCAGCGCCCCGGAAGGGACGACCGAATTGTTCCATACGAAATATTTCGACGAAGACGCCTATCTTTCCCAGAGCGGGCAGCTGTACATGGAAGCGGCGGCAATGGCCCTGGGCAAGGTCTATTCCTTCGGCCCGACCTTCCGCGCGGAAAAATCGAAAACCCGCCGCCACCTGATCGAATTTTGGATGGTTGAGCCGGAGATGGCGTTCTGTTCCTTCGAGGAAAACTTGCAGGTGCAGGAAAACTATGTTTCCTATCTCGTCCAATCGGTATTAAACAATTGCCGCCAGGAATTAAAAACATTGGAACGGGATGTCTCCAAGCTGGAGAAGGTGACCCCGCCTTTCCCGCGGATAACCTATGACGAGGCGATCAAGCTGCTCCATGAACAGGGATTCGACGACATTCAATGGGGCGACGATTTCGGGGCGCCCCACGAAACGGCGATCGCCAATTCCTTTGACAAGCCGGTGTTCATCACCCATTATCCGAAGGCGATCAAACCCTTTTACATGGAGCCGGATCCCGAACGGAAAGAAGTGGTCCTTTGCGCCGATTTGATCGCCCCGGAAGGATACGGGGAGATCATCGGCGGTTCGGAACGGATCCACGACTACGATCTGCTGAAACAGCGGATCGAAGAATTCGGCCTGCCTTTGGAAGCCTATGAATGGTACCTCGACTTGCGCCGCTACGGCTCCGTTCCCCACTCCGGCTTCGGCTTGGGACTGGAGCGGACGGTGGCCTGGATCGCCGGTATCGAACACGTCCGGGAAACCATTCCGTTCCCGCGGCTGTTAAACCGGATCTATCCGTGACGGTCCGGAAGGGGGGCCGTCCAATGACACAGGATCCCGCGGGCGCCCCCTTTTGTTTTTCTTCGGAAAATTCCTTGCGGGAAATTTTTCGCGTCCTGCTCCCGGGACGCTGACGAGGGCACTTCCGGCGGCGCCCGTTCCGGGCGCGGCCGGTTTAAGATCTTGCCGCGCGGATGAAGTCCGAGAAATTTTCGTATAAACACGGGCGGCAAAACTTCCCCTTTTCCGGAAGGTTCTGTTTCCCGGACGGGGTACCGGATCTGACACATACATGAGGATGCGGTCTGTGCATACGTGAATGGATCCGCTTCCAATTCCATGCAAATTTTACGAATGAAAGGGAAGAGATTATGGCCTGCGAAAACCAAAAAATCGCGGCGTTTTTCCTGTTTGAGGGAAATGCGGAAGAGGCAATGAATTTTTACACGGAATTGTTTGACGATGCAAAAATCGTTCACCTCGTCCGTTACGGGCCGAATGAAGGCGGCGAGGAAGGAAAGGTGATGCGCGGCGCTTTTTCCTTGAAGGGGCAGCTTTTTATGTGCACGGACAGCAATATCAAGCATGATTTCACCTTCACCCCGTCGGTTTCGCTGTTCGTCACCTGCGAGACGGAAGAGGAAATTGACCGGCTTTTTGCCGGATTATCCGAGGGCGGACAAGTCCTCATGCCCCTTGCCCAATACCCGTTCAGCCCCAAATTCGCCTGGGTTCAGGACCGGTTCGGCCTCTCTTGGCAGCTGAGCCTGGAAACGGGGGACGCGGGCGCGTGACCCGGACTTTCATTCATCAATATGGGGATGAATATCCGGCAAGCGGGCGAATGACCTCGCTTCCTTTCTCCGGGCCGTACGGTCCGGTTTTTTTTTCGGCCGGAAGGTTCTTGGGAAAAATTTATGAAGTTTTTCAAGACGGATTGACCGGCCTTTTCGTCCGTTCGTCCAATATCATGGAAAAATCGTCCGTTCCCGCCGGGATGTCCAAAATTATAACTTTTTGTCCATCAATTTGAGTTTTTTGTTCAACATGGAAAAAAATTTGTCCAACATGGAAGAAAAAATAACCATCATCCCGGAAAATATGTCCATCACCGCAGGAAAAATGTCCATCATCAATGGGCGGAAATTCTCATCCCGGAAAAGGAGAAACGGTTTTCGTCTTTCCCCCGGCATGTTAAAATGGAAAGAAACCGCACCGGTTTTCCCGATCGGCGCAGATCTTTCCGTAGAAGAAAGGGGGATTGGCTATGTTTTGTCCGGTTTGCGACAATGTCCGCATGAAGGAGATCGAGAAAAATCATGTTCTGATCGATATTTGCCCGAATTGCAAAGGGATTTGGCTCGACCGCGGGGAACTGGAAAAGATTATCCAAGGCATGCAGGAAGACCAAAAATATTTCGAACGGCATTCCAAAGCTTACGGCGATGACGATCCCGACTACGTTTTCCGCCACGGGGATGATGACTGGAAGCATAAAGGCGATGCCTATTACGGGAAGTATGGCAAGCACGGTCATCCGAAGAAAAAGAAGAAAAACTTCATGTTTGAAATATTCGAAGATTTGTTTTGAACCCATCCCTGCCCCGTATGCCGGGCAGGGTTTTCTTTTTCCGCCGCTTCGAAAAAACAAGATCTTACGGCCGGTTGCAATTTATGGTGCATGCCGCGTTACCGGCAATCCAAGTTGCGAAAAAAGATCATACGGCCGGTTGCGCTGTGCGCCGCTCCGGGCAAATTCGAAACGCACAATCAGGGGATGTGGCGGGACGGGAGGCCATCCTGCCGGAAAAAATCCCGATTTTTTTTCAAAAAATTGCATTGCGGATCCGGGGACGGGTCCCGCTTGCCCCGACGGCGGAAGAGCGCGGAGGGACTGACGCTTCCTTCTGTCCAATTCGGCCGCAAATCTGGTATACTTCTTGTAGAGGTGTTTTCCGATGGACAAAAATCCGATCGTCGCCTGGCTGGAAGAAGGAGCGGTTTCCATTCCTTCTTTTTTATTAAATCGTTATAAAAAAATCGGCCTGACCGATGTGGAGTGCATGTTGCTCATCCATGTGCACGCCTTTTTGGAAAAGGGGAACGGCTTCCCCACGCCGGAAGACCTGGCGGAAAAAATGCAGCTCAGCTCCGACGAATGCTCGCAAAAGCTCCGCTCCCTCATCCGGCGGGGCTATTTGGAAATCTTGAAAGGGGAAACGGAGGCGGGCATCTATTATGAAAAATATTCCTTGCGGCCGCTGTGGGAAAGGCTGGCCGAATCGTGGCTGAAGGAGCAGAAGGGGACGGAGGAGAAGGAAAGAAGGGAGAAGGAGTCCTCGCTGTTCAACCTGTTCGAGCAGGAGTTTGCCCGGCCTTTGTCGCCGCTGGAATATGAGACGATCGCCATGTGGCTGGATGAAGACCGCTATCCCGTTCCCCTCGTAAAGGCGGCCCTCCGGGAAGCCGTCATCTCGGGAAAATTGAATCTGCGCTACATCGACCGGATCCTGTTCGAATGGCGAAAGAACGGGATTCAAACCGTCGAACAGGCGAAGGAGTACGGGAAAAAATTCCGCAAAGACCAGATGAAGGAAAAGAACGAACCGAAGGAAAAAAACCGGGAAGCCGTTTTCTACAATTGGCTGGACAGTTAGACAGTTAGGGGGGCACGCATGCTTACAAAGAAAGAAATCCGTTATTGCCTCGATGAAATCGGGAAGATGTTTCCCGATGCCCATTGCGAGCTGAACCATTCCAATCCCTTCGAATTGTTGATCGCGGTCGTCCTGTCCGCCCAGACGACCGATGCCAGCGTTAATAAAGTGACCGCATCCCTGTTCCAAAAATACAAAAGGCCGGAAGACTACGCGGCAGCGCCGCTGGAGGAATTGGAACGGGACATCCGAACCATCGGCCTTTACCGGAACAAGGCGAAGAACATCAAAAAATTGTGCGAAATCCTGTTGCGCGAATACGGAGGAAAAGTTCCCGCGGACCGGGACGAATTGATGAAACTCCCCGGCGTCGGGAGAAAGACGGCCAATGTGGTGGTCTCCGTCGCCTTCGGCATACCGGCCATCGCCGTCGACACCCATGTGGAACGGGTCAGCAAGCGGCTGGGCATCTGCCGCTGGAAGGATACCCCTTTGCAGGTGGAAGAAACCTTGATGAAGAAGGTGCCGAAGGAAGAATGGTCGATCACCCACCACCGGCTCATTTTTTTCGGGCGGTACCATTGCAAGGCCCAGTCGCCGAAATGTACCGTCTGTCCTTTGTTCCATCTGTGCCGGGAGGGGAAAAAGCGGCTAAAAACGACGTGACCGATCAAGCCGCTCTGCCGGGTCTCCGGAAAAACATCCGGAGGCGGGGATGATGGCTGTGGCGGCCTTGAAGTGGAGCGCCGCCGCTGCCGGAAAAATCCGGAGGCGGGGATGGTCCGGAAAAATCGGCCGGTTTCCGGTTTTTCGCCCATTTCTTTTTCCCGACTTTTACAGTTGAAATTGAAAAATTGGGCTAAAAACATTGATTTTTTCATGTTTTTAGCCTATTTTTTATGTTTTTGGTATGTACATATGAAAGTATATATGGTATAATTATCTCTAATGAGGTGATTCCCATGTACCTTCAAATCTTCAAGAACCGCGGGAAGGAATATGTTCGGATCGTTGAATCCTTCCGGGATCCGGTAACCAAAAAACCAAAAATTCGGGTTATCCAAAACTTCGGAAATAAAGAGAAACTGTTGGCTGAAAATCCCAAT
>NZ_KB912898.1 GCF_000383875.1 Caldibacillus debilis DSM 16016
GATTCAGGATTTTTTGCCGGATGTCTTCGGATAAGGCATGTGCAGGTTTTCGCCCCCGGTTTTTGTGAATGACTCCGTTTTCATCCTCCTCAAGGACTCGTTTTTTGAGGCGATAAACCTGACGAAGACTTAGCGATAACAATTCGGCAGCTTGTTTTCCCGTGATATACCCTTCGATCCATTGACTAATCACTTTGTAACGCTTCAATTCTTTTTTGCTCAATGGAATTCGCTCCTGTCTCATACTGACATTTTCACTGAAGCGTTACAATATGACAATATCACAGACGAACAACAGGGGTGTGTAACGATGTTGACCGGCTGGTTTCTTTGGTTTATGCTGTTCTGGATCTTTTTTTTGCTGTTTTCCTTTGCCGTCGGCGGATTTTTTATGTTCCGCAAGTTTCTGAAGAGCATGCCGAAAAAGGATGGGAAATCCGATCTCGACTGGGAAAGGTATTATGTGGAAAAGACGCTGCATTTATGGAATGACGAGCAGAAAGAGTTTCTAGAGGAACTGGTGAAGCCGGTTCCCGAATTGTTCCGCCCCGTCGCCAAACAAAAAATCGCGGGAAAAATCGGGGAATTGGCGCTCAAGGAAAACGCGAAACAAATGACCTTGGATCTGATCATCCGGGGCTACATCATCGCCACGCCGAAACGGGACCATAAATTTTTAAGGAAAAAATTGGCGGAACTGCAGATCGACACGAAACCTTATGAACATTTATTCCAATAAAAAATACCCAGCATTCTTTTAATGTTGGGTATTTTTTAATGTCATGGATTTTTTTCAAATATCCGCTGGATGGCGTCCAAAATCTGGGATTCCTCAAACGGCTTGACGACAAAATCCTTCGCCCCCGCTTTAATCGCCTCGTACACCATCTTTTGCTGGCTGAGGGCCGAACAAATGATCACTTTCGCATCCGGGAATGCTTCCCGGATCTCCTTCAACGCCGCCAAGCCGCTTTTTACGGGCATGGTGATATCCATAAACACGAGGTCGGGGAGAAGTTCCCGGTACAGTTCAACCGCTTCTTCCCCGTTTTTCGCCTCCCCGACGACGATGTGTTCCGTCTTTTCAATGATCCTTCTTAACGTCATCCGCAAAAATTTTGCATCATCCACGATCAGGATTCTTCCCACGAAGCCTTCCTCCCATTTGCATGCAGGGATTCGCCGGTTAAAAACCCGTAAAGCCGCCGAACAACGGATTCAGCCATTGGATGAAAAGGTTCATCCAATCAAAGTACAGCATGACGCCGACAGCCACCATGAGGGCTCCCCCCGCCTTCATGATCTGCGCGCTGTGCCTGCGGATCCATTGCAGTTTTCCGATAAAGAAGGACAAAAGAAGGAAAGGAAGGGAGAACCCGAGGACATAGGCGATCATATAAAGGACGGCGAAACCCGGATTGGTCGACGCGAGAAAAATGACCGACGCCAAAATGGGGCCGGTGCAGGGCGTCCAGCCCGCCGCAAAGGCGAGCCCGATAACCGCAGACCCGAGATAACCGGAAGGGCGTTTGCTGAACTGGATTCTCCGGTCCTTCATGAGAAAGGCCGGGCGAAACAGCCCGAGGATCACCAGCCCGAAAAAGACGATGAAGACGGCCCCCAGCTGCCGGATCAAGTCTTTATATTGGGTAAAGAAGGAACCGATAAAGGACGTCCCGAAGCCGAGGGCGATAAAAACGACGGAAAATCCGAGCAAAAAAAACAAGGTATGGAGCAGGCTCCGCTTTTGGAGCAGCGCGTTCTCTTCCTGCAATTCGCCCACGCTCATGCCCGTGATGTAAGACAAGAACGCCGGGTACAGGGGGAGGCAGCACGGGGAAATAAAGCTTAAAAAACCGGCTCCGAACGCAAGAAAGACGTTTATGTCAACCAATCCCGACACCCTTTCCGCTGTGGCACCAATCGTTACATTGATTTTACAAAACATCCGGGGAAATGCCCAGAAAAATGCAACGGGGAATTGTTACATTTTTTTGAACAGGATCCCGGGACGGCCCGGACGACCGCAGGCGCCTCCCCTCCGGTTTCCTTCCCCGCTATAATTTCAACAGCAGCCGGCCTCCGAAAATGAACGTAAAAAGCAGCAACAATCCGGAAAAAATCGACATGCCGTTCCAGGAGGTGGGTTCCCGATGTTCCTCCGGCCCTTTTTCTATTTTTCCCCGGCCCGCCGGTTTGAGCTTCTCCAAAGGCGCCGCCTGCAAAATCGTCCCGTCGGCGGATTTGATCAATAAATTCCCGGAACGGTCCACCTCCGTTTCCGCCCTTTCCCCCTTCGGCAAGACGTAGTACACGTCGTGCGGCAGGAAGTATTCGCCGTTTTCCGCGGGGAAAAGCGTTTGGCCCGTCACCTTCTCCACCGTAAAATTTTGAAAGCCGTAATCCAGCATTTTCAGCGTATCGGTATAAGGAACGTTTTTATAAGGCGTATTCATCGTCACGGCAATAAGCGCCATGCCGTCTTTTTCCGCCGTCGTTACGAGGGTATGCCCCGATTCGTTGACGAATCCGGTCTTCCCCCCGGTGATGCCTTCGGCGGGAAATTCGCCTTTCAGCAGCCGGTGGTGGGTATGCAAGATCGTCTTCCAGCCTTTTCCGTTCCACGGATATTCCTTTAAACCGAAGATCCGCCTGAATTTTCCGTTTTCCATGGCATAGCGGGTGATCCGCGCCATGTCATAAGCGGTCGTATAATGGCCGGGATCGTAAAGCCCGTGGGGGTTGGTGAAATGGGTATTGATGACGCCCGTTTTTTCCGTCAAAAAGCGGTTCAAATTCGCGGAAAAATGCTCAACGGACCCGTCCAGGTATTCGGCGATCGCTTCCGCGGCATCATTCCCCGAATTGATGACCATCCCGGTGATCAGCTGTTCCAGGGTCATTTTCTCCCCCGGCTCCAAATAGACCCTCGTCCCGTCGACTTGCGTCGCCCTTTCGCTGATTTCGACCGTATCCGAAAGGTTCCCCTTTTCGATGGCGTAGATGGCCGTGGCGATCTTTGTTATGCTGGCGGGATATTCCTTTTTATGCCCGTTTTTTTCATAAAGGACCGTTCCCGATTTTGCCTCCATCAAAACAGCGGAATCGCTTTGGATGGGGAGATCCGCTCGTTCTTCCCCCCACGCCGCCTGGGGATGGAAAGCAAGCCAAAGGATCGGCGTCCAAAACAATAATCCTTTTATTTTCATTAAGCTGCACCTGTTTCTTCAATAGATTCCTGGATCTTTCGGCGAAAACAGCGTCCCCGGGGAAAAAGAATAGACCGGAAGGCAGCGGAGTCCCTGGGACTGTCGCTTTGTAAGCCACAGGAAACATAACGGTCCGGCGGGGGGATCGTATTAAACGACTTTCCGGTTTTTCTTCATATATTGTAAATAATGGCGGGCAATTTGTAAATTTGCCTTTTCATTGATTTTTGTCGCCCGCATCACCAGCGGGTCCCACGGGGATATGGAAGCTTTCGGGTATTCCCCGCATACGTCCATCCCGATGACCCGCTTTTCGGCAAACAGGGCTTCCAGAAAAGCGAGCAATTCATCGAGGGTGAGCTCCCCCTGGTCCCAATTCGTCACCGCGCAAGTTTCCGACAAAACATCTTTATCAATACTGATGTAAATATCACGCCCGGCAATTTCCCGCAAAAATTTTTTGTTCAGGTCGGCTTGATCGGCGGAAAAAACGGAGAGCTTCGGCGTACGGACATTCTTTGGAGGACCGATGATGAGCACCTTTTGGCAGAAAGGGATTTTCAAGGCGAAGGAAACCCAGGAACCGCAGGAAAGATAATCGTCTTCCATTTGGCCGAGGTCGGTGTGCCGGTCGAAGAGGACAAGGGTGAAGGGGACGGTTATCTTTTTTAATAGAAGATAGGTGATATAGTGGTAATTCCCGCTGCCCAAAAATACGACAGAAGGCCCTTCCCATCGGGAAAGCCGGGATTGGATCGCCTTGACGGAAAACGGGTCGGCGATCATGTTCGTCGAGCGGATGTCCGACATGTCGATCCACCGGTGGGGAAGTGTCAACAGCCGTTTCTGGGAAGGATAGGTATCATCCAAATTCAAGATCGTTATCGGAGCAAAATCCATGTCTTTCACCCCAATATGGATGACGTTTTTCCGTTTTCGAAAGCATCCTTCCTGAAATCCTGTCATCCCCGTTTCGGAATCGCCCCGTCCCTGCCCCTTTTACGCTTCCCAAGTTCCTTCTCCCTCTCATCCTTTCCGCAGCCGGAACGGATGCAGGAAACAGGCCACTTTTATTATACACCAAAATCCTCTCAAGTTTGGGAGCGCCGTTCAGGATCCGGGACGGCCGCTAGACAATCTTCATCCGGCATGCGGCGCGGGCCCTTGCCCCGGCATCCCGCCCCGCCCATTTGCTGGAAACGATTTCTCGGCACCGCGGCGCAAGCCGGCATCGGATCAATCCCCCGCCCCTTTTAGAAACTATTTCCAGTCTCGCCCGCGCAAGCCTCTCCGGAGGAAGGACCGAAACTTACCGGGTGGCCTGTCCCGTATCCCGGCAAATGTTCCCGGATCCGGAACGGGACGAAAGTTCCCGCTTTTCGGGAGGGAAGCCGAAAGAAGACTTGAAGAAAAGCCGCGGTTTCCCGGAGGGCATTTTTAAGCCCCGCCCGGGCGCCGCGGCTCTCATCTTTCCCCTTGGACCAACAATTCATCCATTTTCTCGGTCAAGCCGTTTTGCAGCAAATACATTTTATAATAAAGCCCCTTCTTGGCCAGAAGCTCCGGATGGGTTCCCCTTTCGACGATTTCCCCCTTATGGAGGACGAGGATCAAGTCCGCATTTTGAATCGTCGACAGCCGGTGGGCGATGGCGATCGTCGTCCGTCCCTTTCGCATCTTCTCCAGCGCCGTCTGGATCGCCTCTTCGGTTTCCGTGTCGATATTCGATGTGGCCTCATCCAAAATCAAGATCTTCGGATTGGCGGCAATCGCCCTGGCAAAGGTGATCAGTTGCCGCTGGCCGGTGGAAAGGGTCGACCCCCGTTCGGAAACGACGTGGTCGTAACCGCCGGGCAGTTTTTCAATGAACGGATGGGCCTGCACGAATTTGGCGGCCTCCACGATCTCCCCGTCGCTGATCTCCGGGTTGTTCAGGCGGATATTGTATTTGATCGATCCGTAATACATGAAGGGATCTTGGAGGACGAGGCCGATCTTTTTCCGCAGCTCCTCCTTTCCGTAGCTCTTGATCGACCGGCCGTCGATCAAAATGTCTCCCCTGTCGAATTCATAAAACCGCATAAACAAATTGATGATCGAGCTTTTCCCGCTTCCCGTCTGCCCGACGATGGCGACCGTTTCCCCGGGCCGGACGGTAAAGCTGATGTTTTTTAACACATCCTTCTTGCCGTCGTAGGAAAAGGAAACGTTTCTGAATTCGATTTCTCCCCTTTCAATGACGGCCTTCCCTTCGGGATGCTGTTCCGGGGACATTTCCTTTTCGTCGAGAAGGCGGAACACCCGCGCGGCGGAAACGATCGATTGCTGAAAAAAGCTCAATTGCTCCATCACCTGGTTGACCGGTTCGAAAAATCGGTTGATGTAGTTGACAAAGGCGAAAATAACCCCCACTTCCACCGATTCGGACCAAGAGGTGATGCCGAAATAGGTGAGCAGGATGATGACGGCGAGGATATACACCAAATCGACGGCGGGGCGGAGCAGGAGGCCGTTCACCTTTACCGTCCGCATCCCCGCGTCAAAATGCTTTTCGTTGATGGCGTCGAATTCCCGGCGCATCCGCTTTTCCTGGCGGAAGATTTGGATGATCCCCATCCCTTGCAGCGATTCGTTCAGCTTCGCGTTCAACTGGCTCAGCCGTTCCCTTTGTTCCTGATAAAATTTGGAGCTGAATTTCCGGTAAAAATGAATGATCAGGAAGATGAGCGGCAAAAACAGCAAACAATACAAGGCCAGGACAAAATCAAGGGAAAACATCGCAATAAAAATGCCGATCAGCAAAAAGGCGCTCTGGATAAATACCGCCAAAACGCTGACGAACATCTCTTTAATCGCTTCGGTATCGTTCGTCACCCGCGAGACGATGGCGCCCGTCGGGGTCCTGTCAAAAAATTTCATCCCGAGGGCCTGCACCTTGGCAAACACGTCGATCCGCAGCTGCTGGATGATCTTTAAGGCGATCGTCTGAAATTTTAACGATTGCAAATAGAGGATGACGCTGTTGGCGAACTGGATAAAAAGAAAGCCGGCGGCCAAAAGGCCGATCCTTTGCCAGTCAAAATTTCGCGGCGCCACATGGTCGTCGATGAATATCTTGATCAAGATCGGGCCGATCACTTCCCCAAGGGTGGCCAACCCGAGGAGGAAGAAGGCCGCGGCCATGCTTTTGGCATGGGGCTTCGCATATTTCAATAGCCGCAGAAACACCTTGTAATGGCCGGTTTTTTCCCGCATGTCCTTCCGGCCGTTTTCCGCCGTAACGTTTTCCACCGCCTTACCCCCCTTTCTCCACCAAAGTTTCCAGTTGCTGCTGCATATACATCTTTTTGTAACGGCCGTTTTCCGCCATCAGCGCGCCGTGGGTGCCCCGCTCGACAATTTTTCCCCCTTCGAGGACAAGGATCAGATCGGCATGGCGGATGGCGCTGATCCGATGGGAAGAAATGATCGTCGTCTTGCCTTTCCGGATTTCCTTTAACGATTGCAGGATCGCTTCCTCCGTTTTCGCGTCAACGGCGGAGAGGCAGTCGTCCAAAATGAGGATCTCCGGGTTCAATAACAGGGCGCGGGCGATGGAAATGCGCTGTTTTTGTCCGCCGGAGAGGGATACCCCCCGTTCGCCGACAAGGGTTTGATAGCCTTCGGGAAAAGACAGGATTTCCTCGTGGATGCAGGCGAGTTTCGCGGCCCGTTCGACCTCTTCCATCGTCGCGTCCGGTTTGGCAAAGGCGATGTTTTCCAGGATCGAGGCGGAAAAGAGAAAATGGTCCTGGGGCACGTAGCCGAACAGGCTGCGGTAGGCTTCCAGGGGATAATCCTGGATCCTTTTCCCGCCGAGCAAAATCTCCCCGTCGTACCCTTCAAAATCCCGGATCAATAACCGCAATAAGGCGGTCTTTCCCGAACCGGTCCGCCCGGCGATGCCGAGGGTTTGGCCTTCCTCCAGCCGGAAACGGATATCCTCCAGCACGATCCGCTCCGGGTTGTTCGGGTAGGCGAAGGAACGGATGTGAAAGCTGAGGTCTTTCCGTTCAATTTCATGGCCCCCCTCCCGGTCCCGGATCTCGATGTCTTCCTCCAGCAGCCGGGACACCCGCGCATAGGAGGCGCTCCCCCGTTCCACGATGTTGAAAAACCAGCCCAATGCTAGCATCGGCCAAATGAGCATCCCCAAATAGGTGGTAAAAGATATCAATTGCCCGATGGTCATCTCGCCGTCAACGACAAATTTCGCTCCAAAGGCGACGGAAAGGAAAAAAGAGACGCCGATGACCGCCGTGATCGTCGGATCATAGAGGGCGTCGATCCGGGCCACGGCGATATTCTTTTTGACCACGTCCCCGGAGAGCTCCGAAAAGGAGGCCACTTCCTCCCGTTCTTGGCCGAAAGCCTTCGTTACCTTGATGCCGGATATGCTCTCCTGGGTTTTATCGTTCAGCTCGGAAAAGGCCGCCTGGGCCTTGTCAAACCGTTCATGGAGCTTCTTCCCGTACCAGCTCGTCAGCACGGCGAGAAGCGGGATCGGAATCAAAGCGATGGCCGTCAGTTTCCAGCTGATCGTCAGCGCCATGGCCGCGACGACAAAACCGCCGGTGGCAAGGGAATCAACCAGCGTCAAAACGCCGGCTCCGGCGGTCATCTGAATCGCCTGGATGTCATTCGTGGCATGGGCCATGAGGTCTCCGATCCTTTTCCTTTGGTAAAAAGACGGGCTCATCTTCGTCAAATGGGCATAAAGGCGGCTGCGCAGCTGACGGGCGAGCTTCAGGCTCGAACCGAAGATGTAGATCCGCCAGTAATACCTGAGCACGTACATGATCCCGCCGCAAAGGATTAAAGTGCCGATGTAGAAGGCCAGGGTTTTCGGGCCGATGGTCCTGGATGCCACCGCATCCGCGGCGTACCCGAGGATTTTCGGGGGGACCAGCTGCAGTACGGCGATGACCAGAAGCAGCGTCACCCCGATAAGATAGGATTTTTTCTCCTGTCTGAAAAACCAACCTAAATCGATAAAGATTCGCATGTGGATCCTCCGCCATTTGCGTTACTCATGTTCAATAGTTTAACAAATTTTCACACAAGAAGGAAGATTGACTTTTTCCTGCAAAAATTAAAAAATCACCTTTTCATTGACGAATAAATCCTCAATCGAAAAGGCGATTTTTCTTGAACGGATGATCGATCCCTTGCGCTTCTCGCGGAAACCAAACATTTATTTGCTTGACATTTGTTTGTTAATTGCCTGCATCATTTGATTGATTTTCTTTTGCGAGGGCTTCATGCCCATTTGCATCATCATGACGCGGATCATTTGTTCATTGATGGGCGGGTTTTTTTTCAAGTAATTCATCATATATTTTCTTGCGATAAAAAATCCTAGCGCTACTCCGGCGAGCAATGCCAGAATACCTACTAGAACGAGCTCCCACATACCATTTCCTCCTTCATGTTGTCTATTTTCAAGTGTACTAAACGTACGGGCATTTTACAATACGGGAACCGTTATTTTTTCCCATACACCGGAAGGATCTGTTACAGGCGCAGGCCCCTTTTCAACGGTTTCAGCCAGCCGTACCGCCCGTTTTCCCTGTCGATGGCCAAAAAATTGTACTCCGTTTTCTTCAGCAAATCCAGAAAGGTGTTTTCCCCTTCCCCATATCCGTTGGATTCGAGGAGAATGGCGCGCTGATCGATTTGAAGGCAAGCCTTCCCGCGATGGTTTTCGATCACCAATTTGCCTTGGCGGATGTAAAAATCCTGCCGGCCTTCCAGCAGCCGGATGATTTGCGAGTGGATTGTTAAGACGGGGATCGGTTTGGTGATGAAATCGATTTGTTTTTCCAAAATCTCTTTTTTCGGAGGTGCAGATCCTTCATATTCTTTAAACAGGTTATAGAATTTCCTTTCCCTGCCGTAAAAAAAATCGGCCACCTGTTCATCGATCAGATACATTTCATATCGCTTCATCTCATCCACCCTCATCCCGATGTTGATCCGGTCCGGCTGCAAACGGAACATCCCAGGAAGCCAAGATAAACCGTGGAAAGATACGGGGCTTCGATCAGCGAAGAGCAAAAATGAAGGAATAAAAAAAGCCTGTCCGAATATTTAGGAAAAATTTTCCGGATATGCGGAGGAAATCCCGCAAACGGGAACCAAACCCCATCGGCGGAATCGGCAAAACGACCCCGGTTTACTGCCAAAAAAGCGGGATTTTTCTTTTAGTATACAAAAAAATAACCGAGGGGAAAACCGAACATATGTACCGGAGAAACGGGAAATCCGAAAACCTATTCCCCCTTTTTCTTCCCCATCGGAAAAGGCGACGCCCGTGGAAGGTTTTCCCCGCTGCCGACTCCGAGGAAGTCCTTCCGGATTGTCTCCGCCACTGTCTGCGCGACACTCCCTTTGGTTGTTCGGTCCTTCCAAGCAGGGAACAACTTCATTTGTCCTATGACCGCTGCTGTTGCTCAACAGCCCATTTCCGTACGGCTTACCGACTCGATCGGCGTACCGGTCAGACCTCCCCGGGCAAGGGCGCAATCTTTCCTTCTATTTATCTACTCCCCTTCGGCAAAGAAAAGATCCGTTTTGCCCGCCTCCTTCGGATTCCGCTCCGCCGCGTACACCCTTTCGTTGGCTGATCGCCGCTTCTTCCTTCGCGGTCCGGGATTTTCACCCGCTAGATGGCACCTATGCCGGGCGCACAAGAAAAAACACCACGACGGGTGCTTTTCGATGTGCATGAAAAGTTGTTAAGTTGTTTCGCAGACTCGTCCAGTGAGGCCCAGCCTCGTATGGGGTTCGTGTTCCGAGAGACCTAAAGTTTGCCGGCTTTACAAACAAATCTTGAGTTGCTTATGGATTAGCCCATAAAATTCTTCCGTCAGAATCTTTGATTTGAGTATGAACCGTGAATGGGGGAAAAAGAGGACGGCGTTGTGACTCCATTCCACCAATAAGGAACGGTTTTCCTCTTTGTTTCCCAAAAAAATGTCCCAAAAGCGAACGCGACGCGAACGCTTTTGGGACACCGTCGGAAGGTTCCTTCCGCTCAGGCGAGCAGTTCCTTTACGATCCGTACGATATTTTCCACCGTGAACCCATATTCTTTGACGATGGTTTCCCCCGGTGCGGAAGCGCCGAACCGTTCGATGGACAGCACCCTTCCTTCCTCTCCGACATAACGGTGCCAGCCGAGGGATGAACCCATTTCGATCGCCAGACGCTTTTTCACCCGTTTCGGCAAAACCTCTTCTTTGTATGCTTCCGGCTGGGCCTCGAAGCGGTCCCAGGAAGGCATGCTGATGACCGCGGCGTCGATGCCGGATTCCCGCAATTTTTCCTGGGCGGAGACGGCCAGGGAAACTTCCGATCCGGAGGCCAACAGGAGGACATCCGGGATCTCCTTTTCCGAAGGCGATAGGATGTAGGCGCCCCTCGAAACGCCTTCCAAAGCCTTTTCCTTCGTCCCTTTCAAATTCGGCAGATTTTGCCGGGACAGGACGAGCGCCGTCGGCGTTTTTTCCGATAACAGGGCCAGCCGCCACGCCGCCGCCGTTTCGTTGCCGTCGGCCGGGCGAATGACGGAGAGATTGGGCATGGCCCTGAAGGAGGCCAAGTGTTCGACGGGTTCGTGGGTCGGCCCGTCTTCCCCGACGGCGATGCTGTCATGGGTCAAGACGTAGGTGACGGGGAGTCCCATCAACGCGGCAAGGCGGATGGCCGGACGCATGTAATCGGAAAAGACGAAGAAAGTACCGCCGAAAACCTTCAATCCCCCATGGAGGGCCATCCCGTTCAATATGGCGCCCATGGCAAATTCCCGCACGCCGAACCAAATATTCCTTCCTTCGTAGGAGCCGGGGAGAAAATCCTTGTCTCCCTTGATCGTCGTTTTGTTGGAGCTGGCCAAGTCCGCCGATCCCCCGAAGAAATAGCGCAATTTCTTCGCGATCCCGTTCAGTACTTCGCCGGAGGAGGCGCGGGTCGCCAAACTTTTCCCTTCTTCATAGACGGGGATCTCACTGTCCCAGCCTTCGGGCAATTTCCCTTCGATGGCCAGTTCCAGTTCCCGTCCCAGCTCGGGGAAGGCGCGTTTATAGTTTTCCAGCAGTTCATTCCATTCTTTTTCCTTCTGTTCCCCTCTCGCCAGCACTTGGCTGCGGAAATGTTCATACACTTCATCGGGAACGTGGAATTCCTCAAATTCCCATCGATAGGCCGCCTTGGCCAGTTTCGCCTCCTCTTTGCCCAAAGGCGCGCCGTGAACTTCGCTCGTTCCGGCCTTGTTGGGGGCGCCGTACCCGATGACCGTTTTCACTTCGATCAAGGTCGGCCGTTCCTTTTCCTCCCTGGCCGCTTCGATCGCTTTGGCGATGGCTTCCAAATCGTTGCCGTCATCCACGCGGAGATAGTGCCAGCCGTAAGCGATGAAACGGTCTTTAACGCTCTCGGAAAAGGCCTTGTTCAAGTCCCCGTCCAAAGAGATGTCATTGGAGTCGTACAGGACGATCAAGCGTCCGAGTTTCAAATGGCCGGCGAGGGAGGCAGCCTCTGCCGAAACGCCTTCCATTAAATCCCCGTCCCCGCAAATGGCGTATGTATAATGGTCAATGACGGGGTAATTGTCCTTGTTGTACAGGGCGGCCAAATGGCGTTCCGCCATCGCCATGCCGACGGCCATCGCGATCCCTTGTCCCAAGGGACCGGTGGTCGCGTCAACGCCCGGGGTATGGCCGTATTCGGGATGCCCGGGGGTCTTGCTGCCCCATTGGCGGAAATTTTTGATGTCTTCCATCGTCACATCGTAGCCGGACAGATGAAGAAGGCTGTATAACAGCATCGAACCGTGGCCCGCGGACAATACGAACCGGTCGCGGTTGAACCACTTCGGATTTTTCGGGTTATGGTTCATGAAACGGGTCCATAAGCAATAGGCCATCGGCGCGCTTCCCATCGGCATGCCGGGGTGGCCTGAATTCGCTTTCTCGATGGCATCGATCGACAAGGCGCGGATCGTCGCGACGGCCAATTGATCTTTTTCGGTAAACATGGAATCAGCCCTTTCCTCCAGATTGTTCCTTCATTTTTAATATTAGCTTTCCTCGTCCGTTCCAACAACATAAAAACGGAAAAATCATCGGCTGTTAAAAGAATTTTACCAATTTGATCATTTTCCGCCCTCCGGCTGTTTTTCCGGCGGGACGGGAAACCATTTTCGGGAAATTTTTTCCGGCCCCGTTCGGCCGGAAGAACGGGCCGCACCGAAAAGGCGGCGGAGTGACCGCCTTCCGGCTCGGGGGGCTTCAGGGGGAAATGGGGGAAAAAACCAAACGGCCGCGCCGGCGGTTCCGCTGCGAAGATGCGGACAATCGCATGCGGTCCGACCGCCGCCGAAAACGGAATCCCCGCAATCGGCCGAAATCATTGCATAAATTTCTTCTTTTTTATTTTAACCGCCTCAGGCGTCACGTCATTTCCCAGCGGGTCGTAGACGGTGACCCTTTCCAAGGTCATTTCCATCATTCGGCGGAAATCGGCGAGGTATTCCTTTCTCAGGTTCTTCTGCTCGATTTCCTCTTCGGGCGTCAGCCCTTCCCGCTTCTTTTTCCGCGCCAGCGCGTTGATCCTTTCGATCTTCTCCTTCGACAGCATGCCTTTCCCTCTTTTCTTTTTCGATTCATGATGCCTTCCCGTTTATCCCTATCATTTTAGCATAAAAAAAGAACGAAAGACAGGCCGATGCATTTTGCCGATCACCATTGCCCGCTTTCGTCCGCCGCTTTCCAAAGAACCGCCGTCTCGCTTGAAGAACCGTGATCTCCCTTTTCCAACGTCTCGACAAAAAACAGCATGCAAATAAAGGCGACAACAAACAGCAGAATCACATAGCCATATTTTTCAAACACCTTGGAAACCGACACGCCTATCACCCCGTACGAATGTATGTTCGCATTTATCATATACCGAACATATGTTTTGTGTCAAGGGAAAAGCGAACGGATGTTTGTTCGCCGCATGGAGATATGCTATACTAGTAAATAAATACGGCTGGAAGGTGGAAAATATGTCCAAATTGTCCAAAAGGCAGATCGAAATCTTTGATTTTATAAAAAAGAACGTGAAAGAGAAAGGGTATCCCCCTTCGGTGCGGGAAATCGCCGAGGCGGTCGGGCTCTCTTCCAGTTCCACGGTCCACGGCCATCTCGCCAAGCTGGAAAATAAGGGGCTCATCCGCCGGGATCCGACGAAGCCGAGGGCGATCGAAATCCTGGAAAAGGACGAAAACGGCTCCCTTTTTGCGCCTTCGCGGCCCGTGCCGGTGATCGGAAAAGTAACCGCCGGCCTTCCGATTACGGCCGTTGAGAATATCGAGGATTATTTTCCTTTGCCGGAACACATCGCCCCGAAAGATGCGAACGTGTTCATGCTGGAAGTCGTTGGCGACAGCATGATCGAAGCGGGGATTTTGGACGGGGATTACGTCGTCGTCCGGCAGCAAAACACCGCCGAAAACGGGGAAATCGTCGTGGCCATGACGGAGGAAAATGAAGCCACCGTGAAAAGATTCTACAAAGAGAAAAACCATATCCGTTTGCAGCCCGCCAACAGCCAAATGGAACCGATCATCGTCCGGAACGTGACGATTTTGGGGAAAGTGATCGGGGTATTCCGGTATATCGACGGGTAACACATCCATCATCTTTAGCGCCTGGAGATCAACGAAAGGCGTTTTTCTTTTATAAAAAAATTTTATTGGTTCATTGTAAAATTAAATGCAACAAAATAAATATACAAAAGCCACGGTAATTCCGTTATGATGAAGTCGACACAAACCCATACATAACAGGAGGAATACCATGGCCCGCTCTCATCATAACACAACTCGTACCTTTTCGCATCTCACCGTTTTTGATCGTGGTCAGATCCAAGCGCTTCGCAATCAGGGAAAGTCACTGCAGGAAATCGCGGACATCATCGGCTGTCATAAGTCTACGATCTCCCGTGAGTTGAAGCGAGGAACCGTGACGCAGCGACGGTCTGATCTGACCGAGTATCAAGCATACTTTGCCGATGTGGGCCAACGTGTCTATGAATCGAACCGTTCCCGTTGTGGTGCGAAGTATAAGCTGATCCAGACCACGGANTTCATTCATTTCGCCGTGCAGAAGATCCGTGATGATCANTGGTCTCCTGACGCCGTTTGCGGCTATGCCAAGACCCAGCACTTGTTCGATGGTGAATGGGTTTGCACCAAGACCCTGTACCGCTATATCGACCTTGGTCTGCTTCCAATCAAGAACATTGATCTGCCTTTAAAAGTGTCCCGCAACACCAAGAAAAAGCGAACACGGCAACATAAGAAGAGGCTAGGCACAAGCATTGAACAGCGTCCCCGGCATATCGATGAACGTCTGGAATTCGGCCACTGGGAAATCGATACCGTCTTAGGCACCAACAAAAAAGGAGCGGCGCTGCTCACATTGACCGAACGCAAGACGCGCAAAGAACACATCCTGAAGATCGATCGCAAGACGGCGGAATGCGTGAAGCAAGCCTTACAGGAAGTGAAGCAACAGTATGGATCCGTATTCTCAACCGTGTTCAAAACGATCACATCAGACAATGGAGCTGAATT
>NZ_KB912899.1 GCF_000383875.1 Caldibacillus debilis DSM 16016
TTTCACTTTGGCGGAGATTCAGGATTTTTTGCCGGATGTCTTCGGATAAGGCATGTGCAGGTTTTCGCCCCCGGTTTTTGTGAATGACTCCGTTTTCATCCTCCTCAAGGACTCGTTTTTTGAGGCGATAAACCTGACGAAGACTTAGCGATAACAATTCGGCAGCTTGTTTTCCCGTGATATACCCTTCGATCCATTGACGAATGACTTTGTAACGCTACAATTCTTTTTTGCTCAATGGAATTCGCTCCTGTCTCATACTGACATTTTCACTGAAGCGTTACAATATGACAATATCACAGACGAACAACAGGAATACAGAAAGTGGTTGCACCAGGAATCGCATTTTAGTATAATGAAAAATGTTGGCTAAAAATGCGATGAAGTGGAAGGTTGCTGACACACCCGGCCGCTTTGCCATGGCGAGTGTGCAGGGAATTTCCATGGAGTATGTCTAGAAATTAGGCGAAAAGGAGGGAAAATAATGGCAAAACAAAAGATTCGCATCCGTTTAAAGGCGTACGATCACAGAATTCTCGATCAATCGGCGGAAAAAATCGTTGAAACGGCAAAACGTTCCGGTGCATCCGTGAGTGGACCGATCCCGCTTCCGACGGAAAAATCCGTGTACACGATTTTGCGTGCGGTCCATAAATATAAGGATTCCCGCGAACAATTTGAGATGCGGACCCATAAGAGGCTGATCGACATCATCAACCCCACTCCGCAAACGGTCGATTCCTTAATGAGGCTGGATTTGCCGTCGGGTGTAGACATAGAAATCAAATTATAAGGGTCAAAGGGAATTTCAATTAGGAGGTGTGACGAATGACCAAAGGAATCTTAGGAAGAAAGATCGGAATGACGCAAGTGTTCGCCGAGAACGGGGACGTTATTCCTGTCACCGTAATCGAAGCGACGCCGAATGTCGTTTTGCAAAAGAAAACCTTGGAAAATGACGGTTACGAAGCCATTCAACTCGGCTTTGAAGATAAACCCGAACGGCTGGCAAACAAGCCCGAAAAAGGCCATGCCGCGAAGGCGAACACTGCTCCTAAGCGCTTCATCAGCGAAATTCGCGGAGTCAATTTGGACGAATACGAAGTTGGTCAGGAAATCAAAGTCGATATTTTTGCACCGGGGAATAAAGTGGATGTGACGGGGATCTCCAAAGGGAAAGGGTTCCAAGGCGCGATCAAACGCCACGGCCAATCCCGCGGTCCGATGTCCCACGGTTCCCGCTATCATCGTCGTCCCGGCTCGATGGGTTCCATCGCGCCCAACCGGGTATTCAAATCGAAGGAATTGCCGGGCCGCATGGGCGGGCAGCAAGTCACGATCCAAAACCTGGAGATCGTCAAAGTGGATCCCGAACGCAACCTGCTTTTAATTAAAGGAAACGTTCCGGGCCCGAGAAAAGCGGTAGTGAAAATCAAAAGCGCAGTCAAAGCGAGATAGCTTCCAGGAAAGGAGGAGTAAAGGATGCCGAAAGTAACCTTATATAATCAAAACGGGTCGGAAGTAGGGGAAATTGAACTGAACGATGCCGTTTTTGGCATAGAACCGAATCAACATGTGTTGTTTGAAGCGATTGTCATGCAGCGCGCTTCCATGCGCCAGGGAACGCATAAAACGAAAAACCGCGCCGAAGTGAGCGGCGGCGGCCGCAAACCTTGGCGTCAAAAGGGAACGGGACGCGCCCGTCAAGGATCCATCCGTGCTCCGCAATGGCGCGGCGGCGGTATCGTCTTCGGACCGGTTCCGAGGGACTACAGCTACAAACTGCCGAAAAAAGTGCGCCGGTTAGCCTTGAAATCCGCCTTATCCTCCAAGGTGCTGGATAAACAGCTGCTGGTGCTCGACCAATTGTCCTTGGAAAAACCGAAAACGAAGGATTTCATCAATGTCCTTAAAAATCTTTCGGTGGAGAAAAAGGCGTTGGTGGTTACCGGAGAAATGGACGAAAATGTTTATCTTTCCGCGCGGAACATTCCCGGCGTGAAAGTGGTGGATGCCTCCGGCATCAATGTGCTGGACCTCGTCGGTCATGACCACCTGATCATGACGAAGGACGCGGTCGAAAAAGTGGAGGAGGTGCTGGCATAATGGATGCTCGTGATATCATCAAGCGCCCCGTAATCACTGAAAAATCGATGAGCGCCTTGGAAAATAAAAAATATACCTTTGAAGTGGACGTAAGAGCCAACAAAACCCAGGTGAAACAAGCCGTCGAAGAAATCTTCGGCGTCAAAGTGGCCGCTGTCAACATCATGAACTACAAAGGAAAACGGAAAAGAATGGGCCGCTATACCGGGTATACGAACAGACGGAAAAAAGCGATCGTTACGTTAACCCCTGACAGCAAAGAGATCGAAATCTTCCAAGCATAGAACGAAAATAGAAACGGAGGGAAAAAGAAATGGCGATCAAAACTTATAAACCCACCTCCAATGGTCGTCGCGGCATGACGGTCTCCGATTTTTCCGAGATCACCACGGACAAACCGGAAAAATCCTTGCTGAGACCGTTGACGAAAAAAGCGGGCCGCAACAACCAGGGGAAGTTAACCGTTCGTCACAGGGGCGGCGGTCACAAGCGCCAATACCGGCTGATTGATTTTAAACGCGATAAAGATGGCATTCCAGGACGCGTTGCCACGATCGAATACGATCCGAACCGTTCCGCCAATATTGCCCTTATCCATTATGCCGACGGAGAAAAAAGATACATCATCGCGCCGAAGGGATTGACCGTGGGCATGGAAGTCATGTCCGGACCCGATGCCGACATCAAAGTCGGAAACGCCCTTCCTTTGGCGAATATCCCGGTGGGTACTTACATCCATAACATCGAATTGAAACCCGGCAAAGGGGGACAATTGGTCCGTGCCGCCGGAACCAGCGCCCAAGTTTTAGGGAAGGAAGGGAAATATGCGATCGTCCGTCTGGCGTCCGGCGAAGTCCGCATGATTTTGAACACCTGCCGCGCGACGGTCGGCCAAGTCGGCAACGAGCAACATGAGCTGATCACGATCGGAAAAGCGGGAAGATCCCGTTGGCTGGGCATCCGTCCGACGGTGCGCGGATCGGTCATGAACCCGAGCGATCACCCGCACGGCGGTGGGGAAGGTAAAGCGCCGATCGGAAGAAAATCGCCGATGACCCCGTGGGGCAAACCCGCATTAGGCTATAAAACGAGGAAGAAAAACCATCCCACGGATAAATATATTATCCGTCGCCGGAATAAATAACGAATCGCCACGCTTTAGGAAACGAACGAAAGCGCAATTCGGAAGGGAGGTTCAAAAATGGGTCGCAGCTTGAAAAAAGGTCCATTTGCGGATGAACATCTGTTAAAAAAGATTGAGAAATTGAATAAGGAAAACAAGAAGCAAGTCATTAAAACATGGTCGCGCCGTTCCACCATTTTCCCGTCCTTTGTCGGACATACGATCGCTGTTTATGACGGGCGCAAACATGTTCCCGTATACATTACGGAAGACATGGTCGGCCACAAATTGGGAGAATTTGCGCCGACACGCACGTTCAGAGGTCACGCCGGCGATGATAAGAAAACAAAACGGTAATGAGAGGAGGGCAATCCCATGGAAGCTAGAGCTGTCGCCAGAACAGTGCGCATAGCGCCTCGTAAAGCGCGTTTGGTCGTCGATCTCATCCGCGGCAAAAAAGTCCAGGAGGCGTTTGCGATTTTGCGCCATACGCCCAAGGCGGCTTCCGTGATCGTGGAAAAAGTGGTGAAATCCGCCGTGGCGAATGCGGAACACAACTATGAAATGGATGTCAACAAGCTGGTCATCACGAAGGCTTATGTGGACGAAGGGCCGACGTTGAAAAGATACCGTCCGCGGGCACGGGGAAGCGCGAGCCCGATCCGGAAAAGAACAAGCCATATTACGATCGTCGTATCGGAAAAAAAGGAGGGATAATGAGTGGGTCAAAAAGTTAACCCGATAGGCCTGAGAATTGGCATCATCCGCGACTGGCAATCCAGATGGTACGCGGAAAAGGACTACGCCACCTTGCTGCATGAAGATATTAAGATTCGCGATTACTTGTATAAACGGCTGAGCGATGCGGCCGTATCCAATATCGAGATCGAAAGGGCCGCCAACCGGGTAAACATCACCATTCACACCGCAAAACCGGGGATGGTCATCGGCAAAGGCGGCCAGGAAGTGGAAGCGCTCCGGAAAGAATTAAACGAAATGACCGGGAAAAAGGTTCATATCAACATTATGGAGATTAAGAAAGCGGATTTGGATGCGAAACTCGTGGCGGAAAACATCGCCCGCCAACTGGAAAACCGCGTTTCCTTCCGCCGCGCCCAAAAGCAAGCCATCCAACGGGCGATGCGCGCCGGAGCGAAAGGGATTAAGACGATGGTATCCGGCCGATTGGGCGGAGCGGATATTGCCCGGTCCGAACATTACAGCGAAGGAACTGTGCCGCTCCATACGCTGCGCGCCGATATCGATTACGCCGTGGCGGAAGCCCAAACCACCTACGGAAAATTGGGCGTAAAAGTGTGGATTTACCGCGGCGAAGTCCTTCCGGAAAAGAAAAAGAACGGGGAAGGAGGCAAATAATCATGTTAATGCCGAAACGCGTAAAGTATCGCCGTGAGCAAAGGGGAAGAATGAAGGGCCGCGCCAAAGGGGATACGGAAGTCAAATTCGGCGAATACGGCCTGCAGGCGCTGGAACCCGCCTGGATCACCAACCGGCAGATCGAAGCCGCCCGTATTGCCATGACCCGTTTCATGAAACGGGGCGGTAAAGTCTGGATTAAAATCTTCCCGCATAAACCGTATACGGCCAAACCGCTGGAAGTGCGGATGGGTTCCGGGAAAGGCGCTCCGGAAGGCTGGGTTGCCGTCGTAAAACCCGGGAAAGTCATGTTTGAAGTGGCGGGGGTGCCCGAAGAAGTCGCCCGTGAAGCTCTGCGCCTTGCTTCCCATAAACTTCCGATTAAATGCAAATTCGTAAAACGCGAAGATATTGGTGGTGAGAACAATGAAGGCTAAAGAAATCCGCGATTTAACCACTGCCGAAATCGAACAAAAAATCAAAGAATTGAAGGAAGAATTGTTCAATCTGCGCTTTCAGCTTGCTACCGGGCAATTGGAAAACACCGCAAGAATCCGTGAGGTCCGCAAAACGATTGCGCGAATGAAGACCATCATCCGCGAAAGAGAGATCGGGATTAACCACTGATAATGGGAGGAGGTTTCGTGATGAGCGAACGGAACAAACGGAAAGTGTACACGGGCCGCGTCGTTTCGGACAAGATGGACAAAACGATCACCGTCTTGGTCGAAACCTACAAAATGCACCCCCTGTACGGCAAACGGGTGAGATATTCCAAGAAATTCAAAGCCCATGACGAAAAGAACGAAGCGAAAATCGGCGACATTGTCCGCATTATGGAAACACGTCCGCTGTCGAGGACAAAACGTTTCCGGTTACTCGAGATCGTTGAAAAAGCCGTCAAGATTTAACGGTATCCGAAGGGAGGTACTCGAAGATGATCCAACAGGAATCAAGATTAAAAGTCGCAGATAATACCGGCGCCCGTGAAGTCCTGACCATCAAAGTCCTGGGCGGTTCCGGAAGAAAATATGCCAATATCGGCGATGTCATTGTTTGCACCGTCAAGCAAGCAACACCTGGCGGCGTTGTCAAAAAAGGGGACGTCGTCAAAGCCGTGGTCGTCCGCACGAAACGGGGCGTTCGCCGTAGCGACGGGTCCTACATCCGTTTTGACGAAAACGCCTGCGTTCTCATCCGTGAAGACAAAAGCCCCCGCGGCACCCGTATTTTCGGACCGGTGGCCCGGGAACTTCGCGACAAAAACTTTATGAAGATCGTTTCTTTGGCTCCGGAAGTTTTATAATCGAGCTCAAGGCTTGAAGGAGGTGCAAACCGATGCATGTGAAAAAAGGCGACAAAGTGAAAGTCATCAGCGGTAAAGACAAAGGGAAAACGGGAGTCGTTCTCGCCGCCTTTCCGAAAAAGAACCGGGTCCTCGTGGAAGGCGTGAATCTCATAAAGAAACATGCCAAACCGTCTCAGGAGAATCCCCAAGGGGGAATTATCACCAAGGAAGCTCCAATTCATGTATCGAATGTCATGCCGATCGACCCGAAAACGGGCGAACCGACGAGGGTCGGCTATAAGATCGTTGACGGCAAAAAAGTCCGCATCGCGAAAAAATCCGGTGAGGTATTGGATAAATAACGGTAGCAAGGAAAGGAGGTACATGGAATGGGTCGCTTGAAAGAGAAATACTTGAAGGAAGTCGTTCCTGCTTTAATGAAAAAATTCAATTATAAATCCGTGATGCAAGTACCGAAGGTTGAAAAAATCGTGATCAACATGGGTGTCGGAGACGCCGTTCAAAATCCGAAGGCGCTGGACAGCGCGGTCGAAGAATTGATGTACATCAGCGGTCAAAAGCCGGTCATTACCCGCGCGAAAAAATCCATCGCCGGATTCCGTCTCCGCCAAGGGATGCCCATCGGAGCGAAAGTGACGCTGCGCGGTGACCGCATGTACGACTTTTTGGACAAATTGGTGACCGTGTCTTTGCCGCGGGTCCGGGATTTCCGCGGAGTTTCCAAGAAGTCCTTTGACGGCAGGGGAAATTATACGCTGGGTATCAGAGAGCAGCTCATTTTCCCTGAAATCGACTACGAAAAGGTAAACAAGGTTCGGGGAATGGATATCGTCATCGTCACGACGGCGAAAACCGATGAAGAATCCCGTGAACTTTTGGAAGCATTAGGCATGCCCTTCCAAAAATAATCAGGAAAAGGAGGCGAAAACGTGGCTAAAAAATCCCTGATCGCGAAACAAAAACGCCCGCAAAAGTTTAAAGTTCGCGAATATACCCGTTGTGAACGTTGCGGACGCCCCCATGCCGTTTACCGGAAATTTAAATTGTGCAGGATTTGTTTCCGCGAACTTGCCCATAAAGGTCAAATCCCCGGCATTCGAAAAGCCAGCTGGTAAAACCCGATGAAGGGAAGGAGGTAAATTTTATGGTAATGACAGATCCGATTGCAGATTTGCTCACCCGCATCCGTAATGCGAACATGGTTCGTCACGAGAGCCTGGAAGTCCCGGCTTCCAAAATGAAGAGGGAAATCGTGGAAATCTTGAAGCGGGAAGGCTTCATTCGTGACTTTGAATATATCGAAGACAACAAACAAGGGATTCTTCGGATTTTCCTCAAATACGGCCCGAACAACGAGCGCGTCATCACCGGATTAAAACGAATCAGCAAACCCGGTCTGCGCGTCTATGCGAAGGCCAACGAAATACCGAAGGTGCTGAACGGCCTCGGGATCGCCATCGTATCCACGTCCCAAGGGATCTTGACAGACAAGGAAGCCCGCGCGAAAAATGTCGGCGGGGAAATCATTGCCTACGTTTGGTAACAGGCAGGAATGGAGGTGTAACGATGTCTCGAATTGGCAGAAAACCGATTGCAATTCCGTCAGGAGTTACCGTTACGGTCAGCGGCAGCCATGTGACCGTCAAAGGACCGAAAGGGGAACTTTCCCGTGACTTTCATCCGGATATGACGATAAAAGTTGAAAATAACGAAGTGGTCGTCAGCAGGCCTTCCGATTCCAAATTGCACCGCACCCTGCACGGAACGACGCGGGCGATCATCGCCAACATGGTGAAGGGCGTGTCCGAAGGGTTCGAAAAATCTTTGGAATTGGTCGGTGTCGGTTACCGGGCCCAAAAACAAGGAAACAAGCTTGTTTTGAACGTCGGCTTCTCCCATCCGGTGGAAATCGTTCCGGAAAAGGGATTGGAAATCGAAGTGCCGTCCAATACGAAGATCGTAGTCAAAGGGATCGACAAGGAAAAGGTCGGTCAGCTTGCGGCGAATATCCGCGACGTGCGTCCTCCCGAACCTTATAAAGGAAAAGGCATCCGTTACGAAGGAGAATACGTGCGCCGCAAGGAAGGAAAAACCGGTAAGAAGTAATGCCGCATAAAGCGTTAAGAAAGGAGTGACTGAAATGATTACGAAACCGGACAGAAATGCTCTCCGCAAAAAAAGGCATGCCCGTATACGCGCCAAAATATCCGGAACTCCTGAACGTCCGCGATTGAACGTATTCCGTTCGAACCAACATATCTACGCCCAATTGATCGACGATACGAAGGGCGTCACGCTGGCCAGCGCATCCACGCTGGAAAAGGATCTCGACCTGGAATCGACGAAAAACATCGAAGCTGCGAAAAAGGTCGGGGAATTAATTGCCAAGCGGGCGCTCGAAAAAGGATACAAAAAGGTCGTTTTTGACCGGGGAGGCTATTTGTACCACGGTCGCGTCAAAGCCCTTGCCGAGGCGGCGAGAGAAGCCGGCTTGGAATTTTAATCGCAAAAGGAGGGAAAACATATGCATCGCATTGACCCGAATAAATTGGAACTGGAAGAGCGAGTAGTTTCCGTAAACCGCGTGGCGAAGGTTGTCAAAGGCGGACGCCGTTTCCGTTTTTCCGCCCTTGTCGTTGTCGGTGACAAGAACGGTCATGTCGGCTTCGGAACCGGCAAAGCGGCGGAAGTGCCCGACGCCATCCGGAAAGCGATCGAAAACGCGAAGAAAAACCTGGTTGAAGTTCCCCGCTCCGGAACGACCATTCCTCATGAAGTCATCGGTCATTTCAGCGCGGGAAAAATTTTGTTGAAGCCTGCCCGTCCGGGTACCGGAGTTATCGCCGGAGGACCGGTCCGTGCCGTGTTGGAATTGGCGGGCATCAGCGACATCCTGTCGAAATCCTTGGGATCCAACACGCCGATTAACATGGTGCGCGCGACGATGGACGGCATCAAACAATTGAAACGGGTCGAAGACGTGGCGAGACTGCGCAATAAAACAGTGGAAGAGCTGTTAGGATAAGGGGGGAATGGAAATGGCCAACAAATTACAAATAACCCTTACTCGCAGTTTAATCGGCCGTCCGAAAGATCAACGGGATACCGTAAAAGCCCTCGGCTTAAGAAAATTGCATCAGACCGTCGAAAAACCTGATCATCCTTCCATTCGCGGCATGATCAAGAAGGTATCCCACCTTGTAACGGTGAAAGAATTATAAGGTACGCGATAATGACTTAAGGAGGTGCCAACATGAAACTTCACGAGTTGAAACCGGCTGAAGGTTCGAGAAAAGAACGGAAACGTGTCGGCCGCGGCATCGGAAGCGGAACCGGAAAAACATCGGGAAGGGGTCAAAAGGGACAGAACGCCCGTTCCGGCGGCGGAGTCCGTCCGGGATTTGAAGGCGGTCAAACGCCCTTGTTCCGCCGTTTGCCGAAGCGGGGATTCACCAATATCCACCGAAAAGAATATGCGATCGTGAACCTGTCCACGTTAAACCGGTTTGAAGACGGCACGGAAGTCACCCCCGAACTTCTGGTGGAAACTGGCGTCGTCAAGAAAGAAAAAGCCGGAATCAAAATTTTGGCGAAAGGGTCCCTGGAAAAGAAACTGACCGTAAAGGCTCATAAATTCTCATCTGCAGCGAAGGAAGCCATCGAAGCCGCAGGCGGGAAAATTGAGGTGATTTAATGTTCCAGACAATCTCCAATTTTATGCGCGTGAAGGATATAAGGAATAAAATCCTTTTTACTTTATTGATGTTAATCGTCTTTCGTATTGGGACGTTCATCCCGGTTCCGGGGGTAAACGCGGAATACTTGAAATTCGAGCATGAATTGAACGCCTTCGGCATTTTGAATATATTCGGAGGCGGGGCGCTGCAAAACTTTTCGATTTTTGCCATGGGGGTCATGCCCTACATCACGGCCTCCATCATCATCCAGCTTTTGCAGATGGATGTTGTCCCGAAATTGACCGAATGGTCCAAGCAGGGGGAAGTCGGCCGGAAGAAATTGGCCCAATTGACCCGCTACGGCGCGGTGGTCATCGGCTTTATCCAGGCGATCGGCATGTCCATCGGATTTAACCGGACGACGGGCGGAATGCTGATCCAAGATACTTCCTTCGGCAACTACCTGCTCATTGCCTTGGTGTTGACAGCCGGCACCGCCTTTCTTCTTTGGCTCGGGGAACAGATTACGGCAAAGGGCGTCGGGAACGGCATTTCCATCATCATTTTTGCCGGGATCGTCGCGGGGTTCCCTTCGATGATCAACCAGATTTACGCCCAGCAATTTGAAAATGCCGGCGATCAGCTGTTCTTGCGGATCGTCATCATGGTCTTGCTTGTTCTCCTCATCTTGGCGATCATTGTCGGCGTCATTTTTGTGCAGCAGGCAAACCGGAAAATCCCGATCCAATACGCGAAACGGATCGCCGGAAGGAGCACGGTGGGCGCCCATTCCACCCACATTCCGCTGAAGGTCAACTCGGCGGGGGTCATCCCGATCATTTTCGCCGTGTCGTTCATCGTCACGCCGCCGACGATCGCTTCCTTCTTCGGCAGCAATCCCGTTACCGATTGGATCGTCAAATATTTTAACTATACGAACCCTTACGGAATGGTTCTGTACGTATTGCTGATCATCGCCTTCACTTATTTCTATGCCTTCGTGCAGGTCAATCCGGAGCAGCTGGCGGATAACTTGAAAAAGCAGGGCGGTTATATTCCGGGCATACGGCCGGGGAGAAACACCCAGGAATATTTCACCCAACGGCTGATTAACCTGACTTTTGTCGGATCCATCTTTTTGGCGGTCATCGCCGTATTGCCGGTCTTCTTCACGAAAATCGCCAGCCTGCCGGCATCCGTCCGGATCGGCGGCACGAGCTTGTTGATTGTTGTCGGCGTCGCCCTGGAAACGATGAAACAGTTGGAAACCCAGCTGGTCAAACGCCATTATAAAGGCTTCATCAAACGGTGATGGCGGTTCAGGAGCCTGGAAAGCGAGGCGTCCAAAATCTCCACAGACTTTAGGGGGAATAGCGATGAACATAATCTTGATGGGTCTCCCCGGCGCAGGAAAAGGAACCCAGGCGGAAAAAATCGTGGAGAAATTCCGTATCCCTCACATTTCTACCGGAGACATGTTCCGCCGGGCGATCAGTGAAAAAACGGAGCTCGGCATGAAGGCGAAAACCTTCATGGACAAAGGCGAATTGGTTCCGGACGAAGTGACGGTCGGGATCGTCCGCGACCGGCTGAAGGAACCGGACTGCCGGGAAGGTTTTTTGCTGGATGGTTTTCCGAGGAATCTCGTTCAAGCGGAAAGCCTGGAGGAAATTTTGAACGAATGGAATAAGAAAATCGAATACTGCCTGCATATCGAAGTCGACGTCAACCTGCTGACGGAACGGTTGGCCGGACGCAGGGTTTGCAAATCTTGCGGGGCGACCTATCATATTCAATTCCATCCTCCGAAACAGGAGAATGTTTGCGACAGGTGCGGCGGGGAATTGTATCAACGGCCCGACGATTCCGCGGAGACGGTGAAAAACCGGCTGGAAGTGAACCGGAAACAGATGGCGCCGCTGCTGCAATTTTACGCCGAGCGGGGCTGCCTTTTCACGATCGACGGCGACCAGCCCATCGACCGGGTGTTTGCCGACATTGCCGCCGTGCTGGAAAAATAACGGCTGAACGCCGCTTCATCCGCAGAATTTTTCCGCGGAGAAGCCGGTCGCCCGTTTCGCCGGGAATCCTTGTTTTGAGGGTGAATCGCCGTGCGGAAAGCGGATCCCGTTGATCTGATCGGACGGGTCGTCAAGATCCGTCAAGGAAAAGACCAAGGCCAATACGCTATCGTCATCAAACGGTTGGATTCCCGAACCGTTCTCGTTGCCGACGGTGAAAAGCGGACCTTTTCCCGTCCGAAAAAGAAAAATTTGTTGCATCTGCAGCTGTGTTCCTATGTTTCCCCGGAAGTTCGAAACAGCCTTAACGAAACCGGTCAAGTGACAAACGGAAAGCTGCGCCATGCGCTGGTCCAGTTTCGTTTGAAACACTTGACGGAAGAGGAGGGAGACAATAACGATGGCGAAAGACGATGTCATTGAAGTGGAAGGTACGGTTAAAGAAACTTTACCAAACGCCATGTTTAAAGTAGAATTAGAAAATGGGCATACGGTCCTTGCCCACGTATCAGGCAAGATCCGCATGCATTTTATCCGCATTTTGCCGGGGGATAAAGTGACGGTGGAACTGTCCCCCTATGATTTGACCCGTGGAAGAATCACGTACCGGTATAAATAATTCACTCCGTCCGATAGGGAGGTTAAACGATGAAGGTCAGACCGTCTGTAAAACCCATGTGCGAAAAGTGCAAAGTCATTCGCAGACGAGGAAAAGTGATGGTTATTTGCGAAAATCCGAAACATAAACAAAAACAAGGTTAATTTCAAAGGAGGTGCAAAAGCGATGGCACGTATCGCAGGTGTTGACATTCCTCGGGACAAACGGGTAGTCATTTCGTTGACATATATTTACGGCATCGGCAAACCGACGGCGCAAAAGATTTTGAAAGAGGCCGGCGTATCCGAAGATACACGGGTAAGGGATCTGACGGAAGAAGAATTGAACAGGATCCGTGATCTTGTCGAAAAATTGAAAGTCGAAGGGGATCTCCGCCGGGAAGTTTCGTTAAACATCAAACGACTGATCGAAATCGGCTGCTATCGCGGATTACGCCACCGCAGAGGGCTCCCCGTTCGCGGACAAAACACGAAGAACAACGCCCGGACCCGGAAAGGCCCGCGGAAGACGGTTGCGAACAAGAAAAAATAACAGGTAAAGGAGGTCATTGAAGATGGCACGTAAAACAACGCGCAGACGCCGTGTCAAAAAGAACGTCGAAACCGGAATTGCCCATATCCGCTCCACCTTTAACAATACGATCGTAACGATTACCGACCCCCACGGAAATACGATCGCCTGGGCCAGTGCAGGCACGTTGGGATTCAAAGGTTCCCGCAAGTCCACCCCCTATGCCGCGCAAATGGCTGCGGAAGCCGCCGCGAAAGCATCGATGGAGCACGGCATGAAAACGCTGGAAGTCAATGTGAAAGGACCGGGCGCGGGCCGCGAAGCCGCGATTCGCGCATTGCAAGCCGCAGGGCTTGAAGTGACCGCCATTAAAGACGTAACACCGGTTCCCCACAACGGCTGCCGTCCGCCAAAACGTCGACGCGTATAAGGTACGGTTTGGATTTTTGACCGATGTCTATAATGGAAATGACCGGATGTTTTGAAAAATTCGGAAGATCTTGCGGACGACGGTAAACAAGAATGGAGGGAATTTCGGTTAGAAGAAGGGTTGGGTTTGCGTCTAGCCGGGGTTTCGACGTTTTGAAGGAG
>NZ_KB912900.1 GCF_000383875.1 Caldibacillus debilis DSM 16016
CTCCCGTAGGAGTCTGGGCCGTGTCTCAGTCCCAGTGTGGCCGTCCACCCTCTCAGGCCGGCTACGCATCGTCGCCTTGGTGGGCCGTTACCCCGCCAACTAGCTAATGCGCCGCGGGCCCATCCGTAAGTGGCAGCCAAAGGCCGCCTTTCAACCGGAAGCCATGCGGCCCCCGGTGTTATCCGGTATTAGCCCCGGTTTCCCGGAGTTATCCCGGTCTTACGGGCAGGTTACCCACGTGTTACTCACCCGTCCGCCGCTGAGCCCGATAAGGAGCAAGCTCCCCTCGGGCTCCGCCCGACTTGCATGTATTAGGCACGCCGCCAGCGTTCGTCCTGAGCCAGGATCAAACTCTCCATCAAAACATTTATGCTCATCCGAAACTCAAAGGCGCTTTGTCTTGTTCAGTTTTCAAGGTTCAAGTTCCAAGCACCACTTTATTTTAACTCCATCTGACCTTTTTGTCAATTCCTCGGTGCTCGTCTTTTTGCCGCCCGTTTGAGCGACGATTAAAATGATAACATGATGCAAATAATTATGCAACTCTTTTTTTTAATCCATTTGATGGAAATTTCCTTTTCATGCCCGCTCCTTTTCGGAGCGAATTATAAAATAACATCACAGAGGATTTTTGTCAATAGAATTCCATGATCTTTTTGCGATCGGGTTTCCAATCACAAAAATTTTTGCTTGGCACGGGGATTTCCCGAGAAGAAGATGATTTTCATCCGGACCGATACCCGCCGCGGTTCTCCATCTTTTCCGAAAAACGGACGGCCGCCGTTCCTGTTCCTCCGCGCCAATATGTTGCGCATTTCGGTTGAAGGACGGCGGCTTGACAACGGGGGCGAGACCGCGCCAACGGCAAATCCCGGGATCCTCTGCGTCAAGATTCATAGGAAAATTCTCCCGGGACGTCTTTCAAGGTATTAAATAAAATAAGAAAAATCTAATCCTTGTTATGTGAAAAATTTGTTTTTTTCATGTACCGAAGGCAATCGTTCGGGGATGCGATCCGCTTGAAAAGGCTGTAAAGGATATCGTAACGCTCTTCCATTCCCGTTTTCACATAATGATTAATCCGCTCATCGTAAAGATCGAAAAGCAATTCATCCATTTCCCGTTTTAACAGATAAATCAGCTCTTCCTTTTCTTTATCGTCCACCAACAGTCCGATCATGTTCTGCACCTCCCCGGTCATTGGCTATTTTATTTTTTGCGATTATTTTGATCTTATTCGAATCCGAATATTTGCCTTTTCTCCTGCATAGCTTTCAATAAGACCGGATGGACGAGGTGACGGTTATGAACTTTTTTTACGTCATTCGCTGGAAACAGATCAGGAATATTTCCATCATCATCTTGACTTCTTTGGCGGCGGCCATGTTTTTATATTTGAATACGGGTGCGATGGAGACTTTTCTAACGAAAGACGGACCGAAAGCCATTTATAAAGGAAAGCGGGGAGTTTCGCTGACCTTTGACATCCTTTGGGGGGAAAATCAGGCGGTACACATCCTCGAACAATTGAAAATAGAAAAGGTAACATCCGCCACTTTTTTTCTTTCCGGCTCCTGGGCGGAAGGGCATAGCCATATCGTCGAAAAAATCGCCGAGGCCGGATACGAAATCGGATTGCTCGGTTATGAATACAAGGATTATTCCGAAATCGACGATGCCGCCATCAAAAAAGATATTTTGAAAGGCCTTGAAGTTTTTGAAAAACTGGACGTCCCTTACAAAAAATATTTGCGGGCGCCTACCGGGCATTTCGACAAGCGGTTATTAAGCATCGCCAACAACTTGGGCTTTACCGTCGTCCATTGGAGCATCAATACGAACGATTGGAAAAGTCCGGGGACGGGACCGATCATAAATTCGGTGAAGGACGCTGAAAACGGGGATATCATTTTGCTTCATGCTTCCGATTCGGCCAAACAGACGGCGAACGCCTTGCCCGGAATTTTAAAAGAACTGCAAAAGAAAAATTTAAAGCTTACGACGGTTTCCGAAAATTTGGTGGAAGGAAAATGGGACACAAGAGAGATTCATTGACCGAAAAGACGCGGGATGGCGCCGGCTGGCGGGGAAAGACCGAACCTCCCTTCAAAAAAAAATGGTCCCCGGAATCTCCCGGGGACGGCGAAGGGTTAAACTTTTTGCGCTTTTTTCGGAGGAAGCGGCTTCATGCCGCTCCCTTCTTTTCTTTTTTTCCGTTCTTCCCTTTCTTTTTGCGAACGCTCCAAGTAGGCGGGAAGGGACAACAGTTGGTACGTGTTGCACACGAGCAGGGGATAAATCATCAGCTGCAGCCAGTTCGGATCGTTATTTCTTAAAGCGGGAAGCCACTCAATGACCGTTACCACAACCATGAAAAAAAGCGCCGGGACGAAGGTTTCCTTATCGGATTGCTTCATTTTAAAATAGGCGACCAGGATGCCGTACAGCAAGATCAGCAAAGCCACGGCGAGATATGGAAAAATCCCTTCGTTTTCCGCGGCGAACAGACGGTACCGGAAATAAACCAAATCAAATAAAGCAAAGGCGAGGAACAGGATTTGCACCGGGTTCCAAAGCGAACGGAAAATGCCGAGGCCGATCCGATGCAAGGTCAAATAGGCGAAAAAGCCCATTTGGCTGACCGTGCTGAAGAGAAGGCCGATGCAAAACAGCCAAAAAGCCGATGAAAGGATTTCCAGCACATCAAAGGATTGGAAAAACGGGAGAAAATCTTTCCAGCGGATAATAAAGCCGGTTAAAACGGTAACGGCTCCTCCGATGCATAGGGTCGTTATAAAAAATTTTACCCAATTCCTGGTATTCACAATTCTTCCTCCACCGTAAATTTAAATCCTTCCTCATTTTAACAATTTGCAGGACAAAAATCCACTTCGCTGGTTCCATGCCGGCCGGCCCGGAATCCCTTCCCTTCGCCGCCATTTTCCGGTGCGAATATTTTTTTGCCAAAAAATCATCCTAATAACAACACCTTCTTTAGGAAAGGAGCCCGTCCGGGTCATGAAAAAAACGATCATGCTCCCTTTTTTGGCCTTGTTCCTCATTCCGCTCGGCTGTTCCACGCAGGCGGAAAATGTTGGGGAGCTGAAATATGAGGAAACGAAAAAAATGGTGACCGACATATTGAAGACCGACGAGGGCAAACAGACCGTCAAAGAATTGCTGGCTGACGAGCAATTCAAAACGTCCTTCATCATGGACAATCAAACGGTTACGAAGGCCATCGAAGATACGCTCGTCTCCAACAAAGGAAAAGAATTTTGGAAAAAAGCCTTCGAGGATCCCGCTTTTGCGGAAACCTTCGCCAAAAGCATGCGGACGGAAACGGAGAAATTATTGAAATCTTTAATGAAAGATCCGGAATACCGGGGCATGATGATGGAAGTTCTCCGCGATCCGGAAATGGAAAAGGAATTATCCGATTTAATGAAGAGCAACGAATATCGGGAGCATCTCAAACAGCTGATTACGGAAACGATGGAAAGTCCGCTGTTCCAGGCCAAGCTGCAAGATTTGATCATCCGATCGGCCGAAAGCATCCGAAAGGAAAACCAAGACGGCGCCAGCAACAATACGCAATGAAAGGAAAGGATGAAGTCCACGAGGATCCGAAGAGTCCCACTTTTTCCGCCCGGAACCGCCCGTTATCGAAACAATGAAACTCAGGAGGCCCATGGGTTCTCCTCTCCAGGCGTCCGAATCACCCATGGCGCAAAAAGAAAGTCCCGCCGAACCCCGGTTCGGCGGCATGATTTTTGCCCCCCAATCCTGACTGGCAAGCGGGCAGCGGGCGGCAGGTCCCGGTTCGGCGCCGCCCGGCGCAAGGCAATCCCGCTCAGTTTTTCTCCTTTTCCATGATGAGATCATCGATCTTTTCCGCGATCTTAAAGTAGATTTTCCCGATCGGATGGTCGATCTGATAGACGGACGGGGCGAATTCCTCATCGTCCCAATAGGGCTGTTCCAGGGGGATTTGCCCCAGCAACGGAACACCCAATTCTTCCGCCAATTTTTTCCCGCCGCCTTTTCCGAAAACATATTCCTTTTTCCCGGTCGTCCGGCTTTCAAAATAAGACATGTTTTCAATGACCCCTAAAATCTCGTGGTTGGTCTTCAGCGCCATGGTACCCGCCCGGGCGGCGACGAACGCGGAAGTGGGATGGGGGGTCGTGACGATGATCTCTTTGCACGCCGGAAGCATTTGATGGACGTCCAATGCCACATCCCCCGTTCCGGGAGGAAGGTCCAAAAAGAGATAATCCAAATCTCCCCATTCCACTTCCCGGAAGAAATTGTTCAGCATTTTTCCCAGCATCGGGCCGCGCCATATCACGGGGGAATTGTCTTCCACAAAAAACGCCATGGACATGACTTTCACGCCGAAACGGTCGACGGGGATAATTTTTTCCCCCCTGACCACCGGCCGGTCCACGATCCCCATCATGTCCGGAACGCTGAATCCGTATATGTCCGCATCGAGGAGGCCCACTTTTCTCCCCATCCTCGCCAGGGACACCGCCAAATTGACGGAAACGGTCGATTTGCCTACCCCGCCTTTGCCGCTGGCCACCGCAATGATGGCCGTATTTTTTAACAGTTTCTCGAATTCGCTTTCAATTCCTTCGGGGCGGAATCGTTCGATCACCTCGTCGGGGAGCTGGGCGAATCGGATGCCGACCGTGGCGGCCCCGGCGTTTTTTAAGCGGTTGACAATGTTCGACTGCATTTGTATCTGTTCAGCGGTTCCGGTCTTGGCGATGGCCACCTTCACGCTGACGTGGTTTTTCTCTTCCTTTACTTTGATTTCCAAAATTCCTCCGGTTTCCTTCAGCGGTTTATGCAAAATCGGATCCTCGATCTCCCCTAATATTTCTCTTACCTTTTCTACAGTCAGCATCTCTTCTACCACCTTTTTCGCACATCTGTCAGGAAAATTTTTACGGTGAAAGGGCCGCGACCGCCGGCACCCTCCGGAAAAGCTGCAGTGAAACTTTCCGCGGGAGAAGTTTTGCGGTTTGGCGTTCCCGGCCCGTGGAAACGGCCAATTTTTGAAATCATTTTTTTACCATTATACCATATGGGCTAAGAAAAGCTGCCAAAGAATGCCTTCGGGGGTTAATCGGGATTCCGAAAGTCCGCGGGATTTCCGCCCGGAGATTTTCATCATGGGAAAGGAAGCTGGAGAGTTTATATCCGGCGGAAGGAGGCGGGGATCGGAGCATTTCATCGGGGGCGGTCTCTTCTCTTGGCAAGGAGGCGTCGGAAAATTAAAAAAGTTCTTGCCGCACGGGGATGACAACCTGTTTCTTTCCGCCGGTTTATGACACGCCGGCGGTTCGGACCGCATTGTCCCTTCGCCCCGGTTATTCCTCCTCGTCGGTTTCTTCTTTTCTTTCCTTTCTTTCGTCGGTGAAATAACGCAAAATTCCCTTGTATACGGCATCGGCCACTTTTTCCTGATGATCTTTATCCATCAGCAGCCTGCGTTCATCAGGGTTCGACAAAAATCCCGCTTCGACGAGAACGGCAGGTTTTTTCACGCTTTTCAGCAAGTATACATGATTGATTTCCTTCGCTTCCCGGTCGGTATTTTTCAAATGGTTGACCAGTTCTTCCTGAATGAGTTCCGCGGCGATTTTGCTTTCGATCAATTTTCCGCTGTAAAAGGTTTGGGCGCCCCGCCATTTCGGGGAAGGGATCGAATTCAGATGGATGCTGACAAAAAGCTCCGCGTCCGATTCATTGACAAGATCGGCCCGCCGGTGCAGATCCTGTACCTTTCTCCGGCTCAATCCCCTCGTGTCTTCATCGGCCAAATCCCGGTCCGTCTCCCGGGTCATATAGACGAAGGCCCCTTGTTCTTGCAAATAATCCCGCAATTTTTTCGAGATGGATAAGGCGATGTCTTTCTCAACCGCCCCTCCCTTTTCCGCTCCGCCGTCCGGGCCCCCGTGTCCGGGATCGATGTAAATCATCCGTCCGGTTAACGGAAGATTCCAGTCTTTCCATGAATGAATGCCCGCAAATAGCTGCTGGAGCAAAAAATAAAAAGCAAAAATTGCAAAAACGGAACCAAACAGGATCAGCCATTTTTTCCTCATTCGATAAACCTCCTCGCCTGTCCATTAAATCTATATGGAGACAGGCACTGTTTTAGAACCGGCCAAAAGGAGGTGATTCCTTTTCTCCGGCATCCTTGCGGGATTCCCATCGGAAACCAGGAAAAGCATGGAAAACCCCTTGTCCCGAACGGAAGCGAAAGCGCCCGCCGGACAGACGGGAACCTCCGCAGCGGGCGCCTGTACGAGAGGAAATTTTTTCCACGGAAAAAATCGGTTTCAACTTTGCAGGAAAGGGAATTTTTCCCCGAAAAGATGGTTTTAACCTGAAGAAAAGGGAAGATTTCTCCCAAAAAATCCGGTTTGAACCCGAAGAGAAAACAAGATTTCTCCCGGAAAAAGATCTTTCCCAAAGGGCTCGGACATGGGCATCCCCCGAAAAACGGAAAACGCGTTCCCGGGAAAAGGTTCCCCCTACGCCCGCAAAATCCCTTTCCCGATGCGGGGAAGGCCCGCCTTTGAAAACGTCGGTTCTCCTAAAGGCGGAACCGGAACATCTATCCCGGCCGGCGGACAAGGCCCAAAAATGGGGCCATCCTCGGCGCATGGCGCCAAACATCCTTTTCCTGCCCGTCCGGCGGGACCATCTTTCAACACGCCGGCCGGTCAGCCGCATCCCATGCCGGCATCACCCGCGAGCCTTCTCCCCTCCTCGGCGCGACGCCGGCCGACAATGGGCCGAAGGCATCCCGGCAACGGAAGACAACAGGATGTCCGCGGGATGCGCCGGCTCGCAAGGCCATACAGGAATTCGGAGACCATCTCCTTCTTTTAACGGAAGGCACATCCCGAATCCCATAGAACCCGGTTTGCCGCGGGCATCCTGGAATCCGATATAAAAAAACTCCCAACCAGTTCGGCAGGGAGCTGAAACCATAATCGTTGCAAATTACCGTTTGGAAAATTGGGGCGCGCGTCTTGCACCTTTGAGACCGTACTTTTTCCGTTCCTTCACCCTTGCGTCGCGGGTGAGCAACCCTTCCCGCTTCAAAATCGGGCGGAAATCCGGGTTGACTTCCAGCAAAGCGCGGGCGATGCCGTGGCGGATGGCTCCGGCTTGACCGGTAAAGCCTCCTCCCTTGACATTGACCAACACATCGTAACGGCCCAGCGTGTCCGTGACGACAAGGGGTTGTTTAACGATTTCCCGCAACGCAGGAGTGGGGATATAGTTTTCGAAATCCCGATCATTTATGATAATTTTTCCGTCGCCTGGCACTAAGCGCACACGGGCAACCGAAGTTTTCCGACGGCCAGTTCCGTAATATTGTACCTTAGCCAAAGTCATTTCCCTCCTTGTGAATTATCAGCCGATCTCATATTTTTCCGGCTTTTGGGCTTGGTGAGGATGTTCGCTTCCGGCATAAACGAACAGTTTTTTAAACATTTTCCGTCCCAAGGTTCCCTTCGGAAGCATGCCGCGAACCGCATGCTCGATCATTTTTTCCGGGTAGTTCGTACGCATTTCCAAAGCGGTTCTCTTTTTGAGTCCGCCGGGATGTTGGCTGTGGCGGTAGTAGATCTTTTTCGTCAATTTTTTGCCGGTCAAATGAACTTGCGATGCGTTGATGACGATCACATAATCACCGGTATCCACATGGGGTGTGAAGGTCGGTTTATGTTTGCCGCGCAAAATGCTGGCGACTTGGCTGGCAAGGCGGCCGAGCGTTTTGCCGCTGGCATCAACGACATACCATTTCCGCTCAACTTCGTGTGGCTTAGCCATATATGTCGTACGCATGAATTTCCCTCCTAAAAATCAAAAAATGGTATATTTCGACACAATAAGTTCCGGGGCTTATCGTGGAAAAGACAGCATACCATATGCTATAATATCTTTTTCAATTATCAATGTCAAGTTTTATTTCTTTAATCCATGTTCCGGCAGGCCCCTTCAAAGATTTTGCTCCGCCCATCCGGCGCCCGGCCATTTCCGGCGGCATTTGGCAGGCCGCCGGAAAGGCTTCTCATGGAATCTTTGAAAACCGCAAACGGGAAAACCGCGCATTTTTCCCGATCAATAGAAAACTTCCCATAAATACAACCCGTGGCCGGGAACGGTTTTCCCCGCCAGATTCCGGTCTTTCCTTGCCAAGATCTCCGGGATCTCGTCCGCATCCCTTTTTCCGGAACCCACCTCCAGTACCGTTCCGATGATGATCCGGACCATATTGTACAAAAATCCGTTCCCTCTCACCCGGAAGACCATCTCGTCCTTCGTTTCCGAGAGTTCGAAGGCTTCGATCGTCCGGACCCGGTCTTCCGTTTCCGTCTTGGCCGAACAAAATGCGGTAAAATCATGGGTTCCGACAAAATATCCCATCGCCTTCCTCATCGCCGGAACGTCGAGCGGCTCGGGGAAATGGTAGGCATAATGGCGCAAAAAGGGATCCCTTTCCTTTTTGCGCAAAATGCGGTAGCGGTATTCCTTTCCTTTGGCCGAGTAACGGGCATGAAAGGATGAATCGACGAACTCCGCCTTCCTTACGGCAATTTCATCGGTAAGGAGGGCATTGAGGGCCTTCACCCACTGCTCCTCCCGAAGGGACAGCGGGCTGTCAAAATGAATGACCTGGCCGACGGCATGCACCTTTCCGTCGGTTCTTCCGGCCGCATGGATGCGGATTTTCCTCCCTTTATGCATCCTTTCCAACGCCTTTTCAATTTCCCCTTGCACGGTCCGTTTGTCCGGCTGGATCTGGTAGCCGGCAAAATTGGCGCCGTCATAGGCGATTACGCATTTGATCCGTTTCATACCGATCCCTCTTTACGAGCGAAACATAAACAGCACCGCCGCCAGCAGGGCGAAGAGGAGCGTGGCGATCGTGTCCTTCGTCCGCCAATGCAACACCCTGTACTTCGTCCTTCCCTCGCCGCCCCGGTACCCCCTCGCCTCCATGGCGGTGGCCAATTCTTCCGCCCTTTTGAAGGAGTTGATGAAGAGGGGGATGAGCAGCGGGACGACGGCCCGGATCCTTTCTTTCACCGGCCCGGTAAAATCCGCGCCCCTGGCCATTTGCGCCTTCATGATTTTGTCCGTTTCATCCATCAAAGTCGGAATGAACCGTAATGCGATGGACATCATCAGGGCCAATTCATGCACCGGGAAACGGAATCTTTTCAAAGGGTTCAGCAAATATTCCATCCCGTCCGTCATCTCGATCGACGTTGTCGTCAGCGTGAGCAGGGAAGTGGTGATGACGAGGAGCAAAAACCGCAGGGAAACGAATACCCCCAGCGTCAGCCCCCGCTCATAAACTTTGAACCCTCCGTACTGGAAGACCACATCTCCTTCCTTCGTGAAAAACAGGTGAAGGAGCAAGGTAATAAGGATGAGCCAAAAAATGAATTGCAACCCGTTGAACAAAAATTTCACCGGAACCTTCGACAGAATGACCAGCCAGAGGGTAAACAGGGCCAGTATCGCGTAAGTCGCCGCATTATTGGGAATGAACACGATGCCGATATAGGCGGTCAAAAGGACCAGCTTGCACCGGGGGTCCAGGCGGTGCAAAAGGGAATTGCCGGGCACATAGCGCCCGAAAATCATCTTTTCCATCATCGTTCCTTCCCCCGTTCCAGCCGCCCGCAGATCCGGTCGATCAATTCTTCCACCGTCAAACAAGGTTCGCCGAGCGGTTCCCCGAGCTTTTCTTCCAACCTGAGCTGAAACCGGATCGATTCCGGCACATCCAGCCCCAGCTCCAGCAGCTCTTTCGGGGAAGAAAAGATTTCCTTCGCCGTCCCCTGCCGGTAAATTGTCCCTTTGTGCATGACAACGATGTGTTCGGCATATTTGCAGGCGTCTTCCATGTTGTGGGTGACAAGAACGATGGAGATGCCCTTTTCCTTGTGCATCCTTCCGAACATCTCCATGATTTCCGCGCGTCCCCTCGGATCCAGGCCGGCCGTCGGTTCGTCCAGCACGAGCACCTCCGGTTTCATCGCCAGCACGCCGGCGATGGCCGCCCTCCGCATTTGTCCGCCGGACAAGTCGAAGGGGGATTTTTGCAGGAGATGTTCGGGCAGGCCCACCAGCCTGACGGCCTCCCTCGCCCTTTCCTTCGCTTCTTCCTCCGGGACGCCAAAGTTCAACGGGCCGTAACAGATATCCTTTTCCACCGTCTCTTCAAAAAGCTGGTGTTCCGGAAATTGAAAGACGATCCCCACCTTTTGCCTGAGGGGTTTCAAATGTTTTTCCCTTTTCCCGGAAACGATCTGGACGTCACCGATGCGGATCGATCCCTTCGTCGGCTGGAGCAAGGCGTTCAAATGCTGCAATAAGGTGGACTTCCCGGATCCGGTATGGCCGATGACGGCGGTGTAGCTCCCCGGTTTGATGGCCAGGTTGATGTCGTAAATCGCCCGTCTTTCAAAGGGCGTATTGACGTGGTAACGGTATTCTAATTCCTTTGCAATAATTTCCATAGGTAATCCACCAACGTCTCTTCCGTGAAATCGCGATCCGGGATGTCGATCCCCCGATTCTTTAGGCCTTTGATCAATTTGTGCACGAAGGGTGCATCCAGTCCCAATTCGTACAGACGGTCGCCAAAGGAAACCAATTCCTCCGGGTTTCCGATGTGAAACACCTTTCCTTGGTTCATGATCAGGATCCGATCCGCCTGCAGCGTTTCTTCCAGATCGTGGGTGATGGAAATAATGGTAAGATCAGCCGACGATTTGATATCGCGGATCGTCTCGATCACTTCTTTTCTTCCCCGGGGATCCAGCATGGAAGTCGCTTCATCGAGAATCATGATTTCCGGGGCGAGGGCGATGACGCCGGCGATCGCCACCCTCTGCTTTTGGCCGCCGGACAGATGATGGGGCTCCTGGTCGAGAAACTCTTCCATTTTCACCCGTTTTAACGCTTCGAAAACCCGGTCCGCCATGACTTCCCGCGGGATTCCCCGGTTTTCCAACCCAAAAGCCACATCATCCTGAACGGTCGAGCCGACAAATTGATTATCGGGATTTTGAAAGACCATCCCGACCTTCGACCGTACGTCCCAAATCGTCTCCTCGGACAAGCGGATATTTCCCACGGTAATTTCGCCGGATTCGGGGAACAATAAGCCGATCATCAATTTGGCGATGGTCGACTTCCCCGATCCGTTGTGGCCGACGATGGCCAGCCATTCCCCGGGCCGGACGGCAAAACTGACATCTTCCAAAGCGTAGGGCCCGTTTTTTTCATAGCGGAACGATACATGATCAAAGCGGACGGCCGGCTCCTGCATGGATCCATCCTCCCCTCCACTCGGCTTATCCCTGCTCGGCTCTCCTCTTCGCCTTCCGAAATTTGCGCCAATAATAAAAAAGCCTGCACCCTGTCCATGCAGCCAAAAATATATGCTATTGCCTGTCGAGGGTGCCAGAGCTAGACGAAGATATTCTCCTCATCATAACGCTCCATTAAGGCCTTGGGAAACAAATGAAAAGAAAAGGGCATACAATCCGGCCAATGCCATTGCCCTCGTCTTTTCCGAATCGATCAGTCAACAAGTTCAATGATCACCATCGGAGAACCGTCGCCGCGGCGCGGTCCGATTTTCAAAATCCGCGTGTAGCCGCCTTGGCGGTCTTCATAGCGAGGCGCGATCTCCGAGAACAATTTTTGCAAAGCATCCTGCTTTTTCTCCGCGTCGGCGGTTTCTTTGCGGATAAACGCAGCCGCTTGGCGCCGCGCATGCAAATCTCCCCGTTTGCCGAGGGTGATCAGTTTTTCTACAACCGACCGCAGTTCCTTTGCGCGGGCTTCCGTTGTTTCGATCCGCTCATTTATAATTAAATCGGTGGCCAAATTTCTCAACATGGCTTTGCGGTGATCCGATGTACGGCCCAACTTTCTGTAGGACATGTTGTTCCCTCCTTCATGAAGTTTGAATGGCTCGTTCCGCTCCTGCACCTTAGTCGTCTTTGCGCAGGCTCAATCCCAATTCCGCCAATTTGGACTTCACTTCCTCCAACGATTTGCGGCCCAAATTGCGGACTTTCATCATATCTTCTTCCGTCTTGTTGGTGAGTTCCTGGACGGTATTGATCCCCGCCCGTTTTAAACAGTTGTAGGAACGGACGGAGAGATCCAGTTCTTCGATGGTCATTTCCAGGACTTTTTCTTTCTGGTCTTCTTCTTTTTCGACCATGATCTCCGCATGCTGCGCTTCATCGGTCAAACCGACAAAAATGTTCAGATGCTCGGTCAAAATTTTTGCCCCGAGAGCTATGGCTTCCTTCGGGCCAATGCTCCCATCCGTCCACACTTCCATCGTCAATTTGTCGTAGTTCGTGGATTGTCCGACCCTCGTATTTTCGACCTGATAGGCGACCCGGGAAACGGGCGTATAGATCGAATCGATGGGAATGACACCGATCGGTTGGTCGTCCCTTTTGTTCTGATCGCTGACGACATACCCGCGGCCGCGCTTCGCCGTCATCCGCATGTGCAGCCTGCCGTTCGGCGCTAGCTGGGCGATGTGCAGATCCGGGTTTAAAATTTCCACGTCGCTGTCATGGGTGATATCGGCTGCGGTTACTTCGCCTTCCCCTTTCGCATCGATTTCCAGGATCTTTTCTTCGTCGGAATAGATTTTCAAAGCCAGTTTTTTCAGATTCAGAATGATAGTCGTTACGTCCTCCACGACCCCTTCGATGGTCGAAAACTCGTGAAGCACGCCATCTATTTGAATCGACGTGACCGCGGCACCAGGGAGTGAG
>NZ_KB912901.1 GCF_000383875.1 Caldibacillus debilis DSM 16016
ATCGAGTAGGAGGGGGCGGCTAACCCCCGTCCCCTCACACCACCTAGCATGCGGGTCCGCACTAGGCGGTTCGTCAACCTTGACGGAGTTCGAAGTATCGTTGCGTCAAACTTTTGAGACCTTGGGCCTTCCAGTAGGACTTTCCCAGTGCTTGGTGCAGTTGAGGAGTTTTTGTTGTCCGCCATGCCCCTTTTCGGGTATTCGCAATCTCCAAAACCGTTCTCTCGTTCAGCCCCAGTGCCCTCAATTCGCGCATTCTCGTTCTCACCCGTTTCCATTGGAGCCATAGGCACAGTCGAAGCCGTCGACGCACCCATCCCTCCATGTTCCTGAGAATGGATGGGGTTTCGATGAGTTGGAAATACCCCATCCATCCCATGGTGTATTGATTCACGCGACGAATGCGTTCTTCCATTGGGAGACTCCAGTTGGGATTAGTTGATTGTCGAATGCGCTGTTTAAAGCGTTGAATCGACTTGGGAGCGAGGCGAATGCGTGCTTCCCGTTCCGGTGTAAAGCTGAATCCAAGAAACGTACGCTTCCACGGACGGTCCACGGCGCTTTTCTCCTCATTGACCTTGAGTTTGAGCTTCTTCTCTAAGAACCGTTGGATGCCTTGTTTCACCCGTAATCCTGCCCGTAGACTTTTTACGTAGATATTGCAGTCGTCTGCATAACGGCAGAATTTCAGTCCCCGTTTCTCCAATTCCTTGTCCAGATCATCGAGAAGGATGTTCGCAAGCAGAGGACTGAGCGGCCCGCCTTGCGGCGTCCCTTCCTCCGTCTGCACCTTCACCCCTCCGATCATGACGCCGGCTTGCAGGTACGCGCGGATCAATTTCAGCACGCGTTTATCTTTGACTTTCCGGGCAACCCGGCTCATCAGGATATCGTGGTTGACCCGATCAAAGAACTTTTCCAGGTCGATGTCCACGACATACCGGTATCCTTCCCGGATGTATCGTTGCGCTTGCCGAACGGCGTCATGGGCGCTGCGGCCAGGACGGAATCCGAAGCTGTAGGGAGAGAAGTCCGGGTCAAAGATCGGCGTCAGTTCCTGGAGGATGGCCTGTTGGATCAACCGGTCCATCACGGTGGGAATTCCTAACAGCCGTATGCCGCCGTTGGGTTTCGGGATTTCGACCCTGCGGACAGGCGTCGGCCGATAGGTTCCCTCCAAGAGTTGGGCTCGAATCGAGCTCCAGTGCGTCCGGATATAATCACGGAGTTGATCAGTCGATACTCCGTCGATTCCCGGCGCTCCCCGGTTGGCTTCGACCCGTTTGAGCGCCGTGATGAGGTTGTCTCTCGCTAAGATGCGTTCCAACAGAGCCATTTCAGTTCTTCTCCTTCCGCGGGATGAGATTCAGGTCTTGCCGGGCTGTGCTCAGCCCTTTGACTGAGGACCTCCGGGCTTCACCCATCTTTCCTCAGTCAAGTTCCTAAGGGGAATTCTGCTTCCACGCACAGCATCTCGAAAGAGTCTGATTCACCCCTGAGTTGACGTTCGGCCCTTCCTGTTTCAGGCGTCCCTTACTCCAGTACTATGGCCTCTGCTGACTCCTGTACGTTCAATAGAACCTTTCGGTTCTGGTTACCATCGTCAGAAGGCGTTCCGTACAGGCCTCCCCGGATAAGGGCGGACACTTTCCACTCATGCACCTGCCCAATATACCTCCACAGCCCTTGGCGGCTTGGGACTTCGTCTTGTTTCGCAGACTCGTCCGACTGTGACGGCCTCCGATTGGGTTCGTGTACCTCAGGTCGAGTGTTTGCCTCCAGCTTCCTTCGGATTCCGCCTCACAGCGGACACCCTTGCCTTCAGCTAACGGTAGGCGCTCGCCAGCCCCCGTTCGGGACTTTCACCCTATAGCGTCACACCCATGCCGGGCGTACAAAAAAAGATATCCCGGATCTTGCGGGATATCGGATAGGGAACCGCTAACGGTAAAAGCCCGGATGGCCCCAAGAATGGGGATACCAGGGATGGCCCCAGTGGGGAAAATGGCCATGCCATCCGTGCCCGGGCCAAAAATGGTGGCCGTGATGATGCCCGAAATGGTGACCGTGGGGATGGCCGCCATGGTGAGGATGGCCGTGGTATCCGCCGAAATATTGTCTTTCTAATTCCTCATCGATGGAAAAATCGGGAGAATAATAATACATTCAAGCACCCTCCTCCTTTTGTCTTTCATGATAAAAGTATGAGACGGTTTGCCATAAGGTGCTTGAACATCCCCGCCATTCCCCCATCCTGCCGCCCATTTCCGGCATCCGGCGCAACCCTTCCCGGGATCGGCGGCCCCCTCCCCATTCGGGCAAAAAAAGATTCCTGAATCCGGGCCCCTTTCCCTCACCCGGAATTTTCCCGTCCTGAAATTTTGATCAGGAAATTCCCGGCCGGCCGGAATCCTATCGGGCTTGCAAAAATTCGATCAATTCCTTGCTTTGGATCCTGCGCTTCTTCCGGAATTCCGCCCTTTGTTTTCCGGTCTCGTTCAACCATTTTTCCTCCTCGGTTTCCGGCACTACCTGGGGAACCGGTTTCGGCCTGCCTTGTTCGTCAAGGGCGACAAAGGTCAGAAAGGACGTGGCGGCCATGTGGCTTTCTCCCGTCAGCAAATGTTCAGAAGTCACTTTAACGAGCACTTCCATGGATGTTTTGCCCGTCCATGTGACCATGGCTTCCAAAGTGACCGCATCCCCGAGTTTGATCGGGCGAAGGAAATCCACCGAATCGATGGATGCTGTCACAAGGGGTGAACGGCACAGCTTTTGCGCAGAGATGGATGCGATATCGTCTATGTACGCAATTAATTTCCCCCCGAACAGAGTTCCGTGGTTATTCGTGTCCTGCGGAAAAACCCTGGCGGTTTTAACGGCTTTCGTATCCTTCATCAGCACCTTTTTTTCTTCCATTGTTGACACCTCTTGGAAAATTTTTGTGGTACCATTATAGCAAATCCTTAAAGAAAAAAGAAAAGCTGCCGAAAGGCCGCATCGCCGGCTTTTCGGGCAGCTCCCCGCGTTCTAGGACCAAATGGGAATTTTAAGTGTTTGAAACGGCGATCTTCAGCCGAACGGCTGTGTTAGTTTAGTACCCTACGAAAGCCACACCTACGATGATCAGCAAAATAAACAGCACGACAATTAAAGCAAAGCCGCTGCCGCCTCCGTAACCGCTCATGACAACACCTCCCCTCTGCCATTAACAGGTTATGCAGAGGAAAACCAACGGACAAGGCAAGTATCTCGGTGGCTTCACACATTTTTTAAATTCTTTCGCATGGCATGCGGGCCGCTCCATGGCATTGGAAAAAATTTTTCGGTGCCAGTCCGCATCCGGGCACAACAATCGTTCACCCCATCGCACTGCCCATCAGTGCTTGCCGGCCTGCATTCCTTTGCTTTCTGCGCCCAGGGTCAAAACGGAAGCCGGAATGGGACGGGAGGTGAATTGACGACCGTATGATCCTTGCCGTTCCAACCGAAAGTAATGGGCCGACACGCAAATCAATTTTTTTGAACCCGCTCCTCGCCCATTTCTTCCTCCGTCATGGAGAAGCGGCAGGCAAACCGGATCTTCATGGATTTCGCTGAAATAGGCGGCGGCGCCTGCCGGTCCGGATCGCTGTTCGCTGATTTTCTGCATGCGGACGGTTCACGGCTTTCCTTTTGCTTTCGCCTGCCTGTCGAAGTTTTTTACCGCTCTTTCCGATCCTCACACCCTTTCAAGGACGAGTTTCCGGCACTGCCGGCCTCCATCTCGGGCGGATTAGGGTCCTGATTTTAGACATTCCGCATCGGATGTTGGATGCCGGAAGCGATGATGGACATTTTTCTTGCGGTGATGGACGTTTTTTCCGTGATGAAGGTTATTTTCTCTTCCATGTCGGTTAAATGATTTTTCATGTTGAACAAAAATGTTAAAATGATGAACCGATCGTTGAAAATGTCGGACGGTCCCATGGGTTGTTGAACAATTTTTTTCAGATGTTAAACGATCCGATTGAATTGTTGGACCATCCGTCGGAGCCAAAACGGATGTTAAACGTTTTACGCAAGATGTTGGCCAAAGGAATCTTTTATTGAACGTTTTTCCAAAAATGGCGGACATTTTTTCCCGGAACCATCCGCATCCGATGGAAAAGGGCATGTTGGACATTCACGTCCAAAAAAGAACGTTCGTCATTCCTTCGCTTCGTTAAACAACAATCCTCCCGGCCCAAACGATAGGCAAAAAACAAGGCGAAATGGAACCAGTCCTCCATCCCCCGGGCCAAAGGCCGGGATCCTGACAAAACGTTTCTGTGAAAAACGGAAATCCGAAGAATTCGGTCATCCCTTGCCGCTTGCCGTTTCTTGGTAACATTCGCATTTTTCCGGGGGATTTGTTACAATAAAAACCGCAACCATTGAATGAAAAGGGGATCCCGGACATGTGGAATTCACTCCTTGCTGAAGAAACGATCCAAATCAGGGACGGACTTCTCGTTTTCGCCCTTTTTCTTTTCCTCTACTGGATCTTCAAAAAATGGATCTTTCAAGGGGTATTGGCTTTGCTGCAAAAAACCCCGTCGAGCTTTTTGCCCTACCTGTGGGAATCCTTCAAAAGACCGATCCAAGTCGGGCTCATTGCGGCCGGTCTGATTTGGGCCGTTCATATCTTCCCGTTTGTCCATATCGGCCAGCCTTTCCTTGAAAAGGTCGCCCGTTCCGTTTTCATCGTCCTGCTCACCTGGGGATTTTACAACTTCTCTTCCACCTCATCCTCCATGTTCGAAAACTTGAAGAAACGGATGAACGTGGATATCGATCAAATTTTTATCCCCTTTTTGTCCAAGACCATCCGCCTGGTGATCGTCGCCATATCGATCACGATCATCGCCCAGGAGTTTAATTACAATATCAGCGGGTTCATCGCCGGGTTGGGATTGGGCGGGCTGGCCGTCGCCCTCGCCGCCAAAGAAGTCCTCGCCAATCTGCTGGGGGGAATCGTGATCATCTTCGAACGGCCTTTTTCCATCGGGGATTCGATCACGACGCCGAGCGTAGAAGGGACGGTTGAAGACATTACCTTCCGAAGCACGAAAATACGGAATCCTTCCCAAGCCCTCGTTACCGTTCCCAATTCCATCCTGGCGAACCAACCGATCACCAATAACAGCCGCATTGGCAAAAGAAAGATTTCCTTTAATCTGGAGATCCTTTGGGCGCCCAGGAACAAGCTGGAAAGGGCGGTAAAACGACTGGAAGAAATGCTCCATCGCCACCCCGGCATCCAGCCGGAAGACGTCTTCGTCAAGCTGGATCAAATCCGGGACGGAAAAATGGTGTTGATTTTCAACTTTTTCACGAAGTCAAGCGAATGGAGCGATTATTTGGATATTAAACAGGAAATCAATCTCAACATCCTGCAAATTTTGGAAGAAGAAGGCCTGCAGGTGGCCAATGCACCCCAGCCGATGGCTCCCGGAAGCTCCGCCCCGCAGCAGGGAAGCAAAAAAAATGAACCCGGTTCATAAGCTGCCCGGCGGACCCGAAATCGGCGGATTTCCTTCCCCATGGACAAACGCCTAAGTTTCCGCCGGGAACGGAAACGAAGGAATGGCCGATCCGCACCAGCCCGTTTTCCGGGGCAGGCCTGCCTGACCCCGTCACCCGCCCCCTCCTTCCGGCCCCTGGCGGTCTTCTCCCTGCGCTTTTCATGGGCAGATAGCCGCTGCCAAGCAAAAAAAGGGCCGTTTTTCCGGCGGGCCGGCTCCTGCCGGGCGCGAATGATCGATGAAGTCCAGGAATTTGTGTAAAAAGAAGCGGGCGCAAAGCCGTTCCATTTCCGGAAGGCGATGTTCCCTTGACTGGGAGCAGGGTTTTACACAAATAGGAGGACTTGATCGAATGACCCGTTTTTTCACGAATGAGGATTATAAAAACGCAATGAAATGATGGAGAATGCAGGCGTCCCCCCGATCGGTTCTGATCCGGTATTGGTTTTTTGCGGGACACGTCAAAGTTCCAAGGGATGGATGATAGACATCCCCTGCCAATGGGAGGGCCAGGCCCACCAAAACAAATGAGCAGGGATGTCGTTCCAAGAAAAACAGGAGTACGGTCCCGTTCTCCTCATTTCTTATTTGGAAATAAGGTGTACGCCATGCCCAGAAAGTTCAAATGCAAAATGATCGCCGGCATATTAACCGCATTCAATTCCGGGTTTTTATATTATGTCATTGAAACGAATAATAGCCAATCCGCCGGAAACGGCAACTTTTTTATAAACTTTCTCGATATCATACAAAAGGTGTTCATCATTACGATTGGATCTGTCGTGCCGTTGATTTTTCTGATCGGTATTCCCGTTTCTCTTTTGATCGATTCCCTTTTAAAAAAAATGAAACTCGACAAAAATATAATCTCTTTTATCCTTCATATGATTCTTTTTGAATTGGGCGTGCTTGTCTATTGGATCGCTTCATTCGGATGGGACCATGTACGAAATATGCCGGAACCCGCATTGGCGTATCAATTGTTTTTGTTTTCCTACACGCCCGCCGTTTTTTGGTTGATCAATTATGCCTTGCTGCGGATGACCGGTGAAAAACCGGAAAGAGCAGCGGCCAACATCGACGGCGACCCCGGTTCGTTAAGAAAATGAACCGCCTTGGACCAGACCGGCCAGGAACGAACCCCCGCAATTTTCCAATCGCCGCCCTGCCGTCCCATTTCATAACAAACCTGAGGAAAATCGTCATGATATGCTCCCCATTAGGTAGACAGATGAAAAAAAAATCTGTTTATCGAATGGGGAGTTTTTTATGCCAAAAAAATCATTTTCACCTGACATCAAAATCATGGCAGTTCGATATTTAGAAGAAGGCCTTTATACAGGACAAGAAATTTGTAAAATGTTTCATGTTTCCGAAACCACTCTGTATGAATGGCACGCAAAATATGAATTCGGCGGAGTGACCGAACTCATACGTCCTGCGAAAAATAAAGTCTATTCGAAGGAGTTAAAACAAAGCGCTGTTGAAGATTATTTATCAGGCAATTATTCCATGTTTGACATTCAAGCCAAATATGGAATTAGCAGTTTATCTGTGTTCAAAAAGTGGTTAAAACTTTATACTAGTCATAATGAATTACAAGATTCAGGTAAAGGAATGAGTCAATCGATGACGAAAGAAAGAAAAACCACTTTAGATGAACGTATACAAATCGTACAAGCTTGCCTGGCGAATAGGAAGAATTATCAAGAAACCGCGTCGCAATACAAAGTGTCCTATCAACAAGTGTATCAATGGGTACGTAAGTTTGAACAAGGGGGAGAAGAAGCACTTCACGATCGTCGTGGACGTACGAAACCAGCTGAAGAACGTACACCAGAAGAAGAATGGCGCTTAAAAATTCAACAGATGGAACGCGAAAACGAGCGATTGCGTGCGGAAAATTTATTGTTAAAAAAATTAGAGGAAATCGAAAGGAGGTATCGTTAAGCCGAGTACGCAGGCAATATCTTTATCTAGCGATTCAAGAACTAGCAGCTGCTGAACACTTTTCGATTGTTTTATTGTGTGAACTTGCCGGAGTCTCCCGTTCTGCTTATTACAAATGGTTAAAGCGTCAACCAACCGTACAAGAACGAGAAAACGAAAAACTGATCGCATTTATCCAACACATATACACACAAGTGAATGGGATTTATGGCTATCGTCGTATCACCATGACCATTAATCGTAAGCGTAAAAAAGAAGGCTTGGAGAAAGTGAATAAGAAACGGATTTATCGCCTCATGCAGCTTTGCGGTTTACAGTCTGTCATTCGACGTCGTCCGAAAAAGTACAAAAAAACAACACCGGTTTACGTGGCAGAAAACCTATTAAGCCGTGAGTTTACTGCCGCAAAGCCCAATCAGAAATGGTGCACAGATGTAACGGAGTTCAAATATGGCAATGACAAAAAAGCGTATTTAAGTGCCATCATTGATCTGTATGATAATTCTATCATCAGTTACGTACTTGGTCATTCGAATAATAATGATTTAGTGTTGAAGACCATTCAATCCGCCATACGTCAGTTGTCAAAAGATGAAAAACCGCTTATCCATAGTGATCGAGGATATCAGTATACCTCCAAAGAATTCAAGCGAATCCTAGAGGAAGCAGGAATGAAGCACAGTATGTCGAGGGTCGGTCGCTGCATTGATAATGGCCCTATTGAAGCGTTTTGGGGAACACTGAAAGTAGAAAAATATTATTTACACAAGTATGAAACGTTTGAGGCATTACAATCCGCCATTGACGAGTATATCCAATTTTACAACAACGAACGATATCAAGAAACACTAAACGGCTTGAGTCCATTAGAATTCAGGTCCCAAGCCGCGTAAAAGTATTTTTATTATTTCCGCTGTCTACTTGACAGGGAGCAGTTCATCATTTTCACGCCTCAGGTTTTTTTAATGTAAGGGTCAGGCTGCCGGGCTTGGCGCCGATCGGGAGATATGCTGCCCGGCCCCGGGGAAGGCGGATCCGTCCATCCTTCCTTTTCCCGATTTCCGATCCTCCGCATGAGACGATACGGGCCGCCCGCCGGACGGTCGCTCCTTTCGGCAAATAATCAACAACCGGGGCCCGTTCGAAGTCCCCGAAGAAACGGCACCGTACGATCCGCCGCGGCAAAATACCGGCATTTCGCAGGAAAAGGGATTTGCCTCGGCCAACATTTTTATAAGGCGGAAGGTTTTATGGATGGCGTGAATACTTTTTCTGTAGACCCACTCGCCACTTATCTGTTATGCTAGGAAGGCAGTCGGGTGCGGGCGGACCGGCTTTTACGGCGGCGGACCTGTCCGCCGCGGAAATGCGGAGAAAACCGCTCCCGCGAAGCAGACTTTGGAGGAATGGATGTTGGAAAAATACGAGGACCTGAAAATCGGGGAAAAAGGCATTTGGATCAGCATCGCCGCCTACATCGGCCTCGCCGTTGTCAAAATCATCGCAGCCGGCCTCGGCCATTCGGAAGGATTGAAGGCGGACGGGCTCAACAACTTGTCGGACGTGATCGGAAACGCGGCCATTTTGGCCGGGCTGATCATCGCCAGGAAGCCGCCGGATGAGGATCACCGTTACGGCCATTTCCGGGCGGAAACGATCGCTTCCTTGTTCGCATCCTTTTTCATGTTTTTCGTCGGCGGAAAAGTCCTGTATGACGCCTTCCGCAAATTTTTCTCCGGGGAGCAGGTTCCCCCCGATTGGTCGACGGCTTGGGTCGCCTTGCTCGGCGCCGTCGTCATGCTGCTCGTTTTCCGGTTGAATTTCCGCCTGGCAAAGAAAATAAACAGCCAGGGACTGCTCGCCGCTTCTTACGATAACCTTTCCGACGCGCTGGTCAGCGTCGGCGCCCTGATCGGAATCATCGGCGCCCGCTTCCGCATGCCCTGGCTCGATCCTTTGGCGGCCGCCGTCGTCGGGCTCGTCATCTTGAAAACCGCCTGGGACATCTTCCGGCAGACCCTGTACTTTTTGTCGGACGGCTTCGATCAAAAGGAACTGCGCGCCATCCATGAAACGGTCCGGTCGATCGACGGGGTGCTCGACGTGAAAAGCTTGCGGGCGAGAATGCTCGGCAACCGGACGTTCGTGGACATCACCATCTCCGTCAACCCGGAACTTTCCATCAAAGAAGGGCACGATATCGCCGATCTCGTGGAAGAGACGCTGGCGAAAAAACATCATATTACCTATGCCCATATCCATATCGAACCGGAAACGGAAAAGGGCACTTAGTTTTCTTTCGGCCGGATGGGGACGGGCCGTTCCTTCCGCGCCGGCCTTTATCCCCTCTTCATTTGAAGGAGCGATAAACCTTTCCGCTCCGCCGCCAAATTCCCCTCCCATCATCCCTTTTCGATTCCCGGCTTATAGCCATAGGGTCCGGAGGTCAGCCCGGGGGTTTGATTCTTCCAATGGATTTGTACCGTCCCATCCTGATTGTACAGGGCGAGGGCGATATCCGCCAGATCATCCAGATTTCTCCCGTTCGCCATCAACTGCTGGTTGAGCCAGATCTTATCCTTGTTCAAAAATCGCAAATTGATCTCCACGATTTCCCCGTCGACGATGAGGGGAATCGGAATGAAGGGCGGCTCGGGATCCATCTGCATATCCCCCGGCTGCAGCGGCCGGATCCGGCTGTTGGGGATGACGCTGATCATCCCGTTGTTTTCGTAAGCAGCCAGAGCCAAGTCCTTCGGATCGGAAAACCCTTTCAGGCGGATTTGCGAAAGCAGATCCTCGACGGGCATCCGGATCTTCTTCAGCGCCTGGTAATCGACCGCCCCGTCTTTGATCAGGACGGTCGGCTGGCTGCCGAGCCATTCTTTCGCCGCCGGCTTCAAGAGAAGATATTGGAAAAGGAGATAAAGCCCGGCAAGCACCAACGGCGCCAGAACAGCAGCGGACATCCGAAAGGAAATCAGCGAAGCGCTGAACAAGCCTGCGGCAATCATGACGAGCAGCAATTCAAAATTGTCCATCGCCGCCACCGATTTTCTCCCGAAAAGGTAAATGGCGGCAAATCCGAGGCAAAAGACGAGGACGGGCTTGATGAAGAGGCTGACGATCACTTCCATTTTTTTCACCTTCCTGCCTTGATCTCACTTCCGCTTCCACGCTTTCCTATTACTACTATTCCCCCTCCTTCCGTGGAAAAAATCCCGGCAATAACTGACAATATAAAGGAAGAATAGAACTTGCGGCGATTGCGAAAATAGGAATAGGACGGGAGGTGAAATCATGACTGTCGGCACAAAAATCGCCCAAACCATCGCCAACTGTGAATCCGTGCTTGCCAACCTTCATTCCTTTACCCTTGACACCCAGGATCAAAACGTAAAACAGATGTTTAAAAACCTGGCCCAACAGCAGCAAATGATCCTCGAAAGTTTAAAATCCCGGCAAGCCTATATCGAAAGCGAAGAACCCCAATATAAACAATAGACGCTATTCCGTTTCCGGAATTTCATTCCCGAAATGGCAAAAGAACGCCAAACGGGGCGTTCTTTTGTTGATCACGGCTTTTCCATTTTGGCAGCCATCGTTTCGATGGATCGGATCACCTGGTCCAGTTTCGCTTCGATCCGGTAAAGCAAAAACAGCGTCACGGCCGCGGGAAAGCCGAAATCGCTGATCAAGGGCAGCCAGTCGGCCATGGGGAACCTCCTTTTCATCGGATAAACGGGGGAAACGCCGGTCAACAGACCGGCCGTTCCCCTGACGGAAGTTTACGACATCGGGAAAATTTCCACGTTCCGGTCGACGAGCCGGGCCTCTTTTACGGCAGCCAGGGATTCCCCCTTCGCTTCAAAAACGTCCGCGGCTATGATTTGCTCCATGGCGCTTTTGATTTCGTCGCCGTTCAGGGGTTCCTTCGGGTCATTGACGGACAGGTTCACCGTTTTTCCCGACCCGGTCAAAAAATACAGCATCAATGTTTTCGCCATCTTTTCCCCTCCTTCCTCTCCATCATCCCAAGATTTCCTCCACGTTCGTCCGCTCGATGGTAAACAGGGGCAATGCGCAAAGGGAGGCGATCGCCTGGGCGGCTTGGAAAATTTGATCCGTCGTCGCCGAAACCTTCACATTGTTATACCCCTTTGTCTTCAATACCGGCTCCCCTTTTTCGTTCCGGCCGGCTTCATACACGAGCCGGAGATTCGCATCGATCAACGAGGAAGCTGCCACCTCTCCCACCCCCTTTCATCTTATATATAGGAAAGACCGTCCGATAAGGGCTATGGGGAGATGAAGGATGCTTGCGCGGAAAAATTGCCTTCCCGGAAGACAGGCATTATAATTAAGGATGAACGGAAGCGGAGTATTTGGGGTGTGTAACGATGTGTCAAGCGTCAGTGAAAATGTCATACTAACGCGTCAGTGAATATGTCACTGATATATTTACTTTGACCTCAGTTCATTCAAGCCGGTTTCAGTTCCTTTGAATTCGTGGGCCTATATTTGCGCCAAGGATGATCAGGTCCTGGCTTGTACGATTTCTTTTCTGAGCTCTCCTTTTTCTTTTCAGGAGTTTTTGCCGCTTTGTTCCGGGTTGCTTCCATCAAGGGGTAGGGCTTACCTTTGTACCAGACAAACAGTCTGCCA